>JAYEFX010000300.1:0-4651 GCA_034658775.1 Campylobacterota bacterium | reverse complement strand
TTTAAATACAAATGCAACAATTTTATTTCGTAATGTTTCAAACATTTTTGCCCCTTGTGTTTTTATAATAAAGATTATATCTAAAAATTCTTTTTATACCATTTACTAAATACGTATAAAGAGTAAAAATGTTGTTTAAACTTGTTGTTTTGGGCTTGGGCATAAATAAATTCCAAATAGTCAATGTTGAAAAAATCGGTTTGTGCATTGACCTCTAAGATAGTGCGGTACAGCTCATCTCCATAGGCCTCAAAAAGCCATTCGTTATAAGGTGAATTAAATCCCTTTTTTTTTCGATTGATGATGCTTGTAGGGATATATTTTTGTGCAATTTTTTTAAGTAAATATTTATTGGTATTGCCTACTTTAATGTTGGAATCAATACCAAAAACATAATCCACCAGATGCACATCTAAAAAAGGGTTGCGCACTTCAACGCTGTGTGCCATGCTCATCTTATCTACTTTGCTTAAAAGTGCCTCCCCCAACCAAATTTTCAGATCAATACTGCTCATCCAATCCACAGGATCTTTTTTTGCATTTTCACTTTTAAATGTAGGCACTTTTTTAAAGAGTTTCTTTTTTTGTTTGTCGTTAAATATCTCACCAAACGATTTGTATAACGTTTCCTCTTTGATGACACGGCGCAGATATTCACTCTCTTTGGTTTGATTTTGAAGTGCAGAGATGATGGAGTTTAAAAACTCTTTTTGATCACCTTTGAGTGAATCTTGGAAAGCGTAGTATTTTAAAAACTTGGCATAGTTGTCGTAGCCTAAAAATATCTCATCACTGCCTTCTCCACTAAGAACCGTTTTGATGCCGTTATCATGAATGGTTTTGGTTAAAAGATACAAAGGGATTGCTGCACTGTCAGCATGAGGCTCTTCAAGCTCATCCACTACCTTATCAAAAGCATCGATGTATTGATTTTTATCTAAACATAAAGGATAATGCTCACTTTGAATGTGATTGGCCGCAATTTTTGCGAAAGGAAGTTCGCTGTAGTTCTCAAAACCTTCATAACCCACGGAAAATGTTTTGATCTTTTTACCTGAAATTTTGGAGTAGAGGGTGGAGATAAGGGTACTGTCAATGCCTCCGCTTAGAAGTGACCCCACCTCCACGTCACTGACCAATCTTCTTTCTATGCTTTTAAACAGTAAATTTTCTATATCCTTAAGTGCGGTTGGTTCATCGTGTGTTTTTTTATAGGTGTTGATTTTGTAGTATTTTTTACTTTTTAGAGTATGGGTTTTATTCTCATAGAGTAGATACGCACCCGCTTCAAGTTTGAACAGATCGGCAAAAAAAGTGTTGGGAGCAATAGGGGTGAAATATTGCAAATATTGACCAAGAGCTACTTTATTGAGTTTTGGTTTTACCCCTAAGGCATCTACAATAGGTTTTATTTTGCTTGCAAAGATAAAGTTGTTGTTTTTGCAGGCATAAAAAAATGGTTTTTTGCCGTAGCGATCGCGTGCACAAAAATAGCGATCCTTTTTTATATCGTAAATGCAAAAAGAGAACATGCCGTTGAGTTTGGATAAAAATTTAATATCGTATTTTTGATACAAACGAATCAATACTTCACTATCGCTTTTGGTTTGACACTGCAGTTGTTCATCAATGATGAGTTGTTCATAGTTGTAGATCTCACCATTGAAGACCAATACTAAATCATCAAAAATCATAGGCTGATTGGCCTCTTTGTGCAGATCAATGATGCTAAGGCGCGTGTGCCCAAAATAGTTATTGTGTATTTGATGCGTAGCTTGATAATCGGGACCTCTACTGTAGAGTTGTTGAGTGAGCTTATCGATACTTTGTTGTGGTGTAAAGTTACACCCTATAATGCCACACATGCTTTATTTATGCCCCTAGAAAATATTGAATTATTTGAAGATAGAAGTATATCATAAAGATAAATACAATGGTTGAAATAAGAATGGATGCGGTCATATCGTGGGGTTTACAATCGTACAGTGCGGCAATATTTACTGTGTTTACAGCCAATGGAACCATCAACTGAATGATCAAAATTGAAGCAACCATAGCATCAAGATTGGTATTGACAATGATCGCAAGACCAACAGTAGGCAAAAGAAGGTGTTTGGCAATGCTGACTTTTATCCCTAGTGCATAATTGATGGTTTTGAGTTTTATCTCATGCAGGTACATCCCAAAAATAATCAGCTGTATCACAATCGTGGCATACGCGCCCATTTGCAATACTTTATCGATGTTATCATGAATCGGGATTTCAAAAATATTGAAGATAATAGCCGCTATGGCAAACCATAATATAGGGATTTTAAACATACTTTGCAAGGATTGAATCAGGTTAAACTTATCCTTGGCGAAAAAATAGATCCCCGTGGTGTAGATGAAAAAAACATTGGCAATATTAATGATGCTGGTGTACGCAACACTGGCTTCACCAAAAAGAGCAATCCCAAGCGGGATCCCTAAATTTCCTGTATTTCCAATAAGTGATGCGGCGATGAATATTGATCTTTGCTTGGAATCCTTTACCGCAAATTTTGCAACAAGAAGTAAAAGTGCTAAGGTGATGGTGATGATAATAAAATAGTAAAAGGGTGTTTGAACCAAGTCTGAATTAATAGGTGTTCGTGTTAAGCCCCAAAAGGTTAAAATGGGTTGTAAAAAATACAAAGAGAGTAAAATAAAACTTTTTTGATCAAGTTGATCTTTGAAGATATGTTTCGCAATGTAGCCAAGAAGAATAAATCCATAGATACTGGCCACTGAGATCAGTGCATCGATAAGTAACCCTTTTTATTCTTGTTTTTGAAGTGATTTTTCGTCAGGTTTATTTTTCTTTTTTGAGAACCCTGCACCCTCTTTGGTTTTTTTATTTAATCCAAGCTCTTTGATCGATTCTTTATAGTCCATCCCTTGTGCATTCATGTGCGCAAAACATTTAGCAACAACGGCAATAGCATTTGGGATTTCATTTTTCTTTTTATAGGCCTGTATGTTTTTTTCACTTACTTTGATGAGGTTTGCGAACTTGGGTAAAGTGATCTCTGCATCAAGTAAAAGTTTTTTAAAGTCTATAAATGTCATTGGGTATCCTTGTGAAGAGATTTTAGTGTAAAAACTATAAAATATTACTAAAATACATAATTAGTTTTGATACTATAAGCTATAGTTATAATAATAACTAATTAATATATTAAGTTTAAATTATGTTTATTTTTATAAAATTTGATTTCATTTAAAATTAAAAGGAAAAAAAATTGAAAAATATAATTGCAAAAACAGCTTTAATAGCTGCATTAGTAGTGCCAAGTATCGTAAGTGCCGACCAAGCAAAAGGGATGAACGTATTGGTAAATTCAGCAAACTCTCAAACTCAAGCTATGGCGATGGTATTGTCTTTAATGACAATGAAAAAACATAAAAAAGAAGTAAACATGGTTTTATGTGGAGCAGCAGGGGATTTAGCGGATAAAAATATTAAAGGAACTCCAACAAAACGACCTGATGGAAAAGCACCAAGTGCAAAAGATCATCTTAAAATGTTGATTAAATTAGGAGCAAACGTAAGTGTTTGTCCATTGTATTTGCCAAATTCAGGAAAAGATAAATCAGTTTTACTTGAAGGTATTACTGTTGCTAAGCCACCAATGGTTGCAGGTAAGCTTTTAGACCAAAACTATCAAAACATGACATTTTAATAGAAATCTATTTTATAAACTCTTGTATCCAATTCTCATTCCCAAGTTTTGTAACTTGGGAACGTGTATGGTCACATCTTACTTTTTGGTTAACGAAAAAGGAAGTTTAATATTATTGAGCATTGATACTGCAATTAGCGTTAAAACAGTCCCAATGATGGTTGTAAAATAGATAGGTTCATTTAAAAATACAGCGCTTAGTCCAATAGCAGAAAAAGGGACTAAAAAAGTAAACGAGCTGGCTTGGCTTGTGCCCAATCTTTCAATTCCTACAAAAAACAGTGAGGTGGCAAAAGTGGTACTGACAACGGAGATGATAAATAGATTAATCCAAAAATACCAATCAAATGTAAAAACATCTCCGGATGTAAATTCTAAAAAAAACGCACTATCAATGAGCAGCGTAAACACATACATGTAAAAACTAAATACCATGGGATGAATTTTTGTTGATTTTGATGAGGTGATGGTTAAAAAAGCCCACGTAAATGCAGCCAATACAAAATAACCATTTTGGATTAATAAAATTTGTGTTAAATCAAAATTCCATATTTTTAAAAGTGTCATCACCCCTACAGCACCTAGAAACAGGGCAAAAATATCTCTACGGGTGACTTTTTTCCCAAAAAATAGGCTTAAGAGTACAAACGTAACAATAGGGATAAGGGTGGTCACAAAAGCTCCACCTAAACCTGATGTTCCATAATACGTACCCCAATAAAACAGTTTGGTGTACACAATCATAATCACTCCACCAAGCATGGAAAGTAGAAGTGTTTTGAAATCTATTTTAAAAGAGAATTTGAAATACAATAGAACAGGTATCATGGTGATGGAGGTGATAACGTATCGGTAGAAAATAAGTTCATCTGCAGTGATGTATTTTCCCAATATTTTGACATTGACCCATGATGCACCCCATGCAGTCATAGCAAGAAACATAAAAA
>JAYEFX010000299.1:0-4667 GCA_034658775.1 Campylobacterota bacterium | reverse complement strand
TATTTGCAATCATTATTGTGGGTATTATTGCCAGTATTGCTGTACCTAAACTTTTAGGCAGTAAGGATGAAGCAACGGTTTCAACAATTAAACAAGACGTACAAACAGTAATCTCATCAGTACAAACATACTATATGGTGAACGGAAAAATTGAAAAAATTAGTGATTCTGTAGTGCTAAACAGTACGGTTTGGGATATAGAAGATTTGAGCATAACGTACAAGGAGAATGATACCAGTTGTGTAAATATTAAAGTTTTAAATAAACAGCTGAGCATAACTATTGATGCAAGTGCTGGTGATTTGTGTCAAAAAATTTATGATGAAGGTGTGCGTTCTAACACGATAGATCTAAAATAGGTATACGAAGAAAAAATAAAAGAATATCATAATCATTATTTAGATAGAATCCTAGCAATATTGACTATTTAGGAACACATAATGCGAATTTATTTAAATGATGACGATAAAAAGATATTGATGGACTCGATTCGAGATATTCCTGACTTTCCAAAGCCTGGTATTGTCTTTAAAGATATTACTACCCTTTTGAATAATAAAGATGCCTATAAACTATTGATGAATCATCTGGAAAATCGCTATAAAAATGATAATTTGGACTATATCGCGGGGATTGATTCTCGTGGATTTATATTTGGTGCGGCTTTAGCTGACCGACTTGGTATAGGCTTTGTACCTATTCGTAAAAAAGGAAAATTACCCGCAGCAACGATTTGTGAAAAATATGAGCTTGAATATGGCTATGATGAAGTTGAGATTCATCTTGATGCCTTTCATAACAATAAAGATGCACGAGTGCTGATGATTGATGATCTTATTGCTACAGGTGGTACGGCTGTTGCTGCTGCAAAACTTGTAAAAGATACGGGGGCTAATCTTGTAGAGATCTGTTTTTTACTTAATCTTACTTTCTTAGACGGATCTTCAAAACTTGAAGATTTTGCTCCTGTGTACAGTATCTTAGATATTTAGGAGCAATGAATGAATAATTATATCCCTAAATCTTCAAAGTATGATCCCGATAATAATGGACACTTTGGTATTTTTGGAGGGCGTTACGTTCCTGAAACATTGATGCCAATATTGCTTGAACTTGAAACTGCATACGACAAATTTCGTTTTGATGAATCCTTTTGGCACGAGGTAAATGCTCTGCTAAAAGATTACGTGGGACGACCAAATCCTTTATACTTTGCTCCAAATATCTCTAAAGAACTTGATGCTAAAGTGTATCTAAAAAGAGAAGATTTAAATCATACGGGTGCGCATAAAGTAAACAATACCATTGCTCAAGGGGTACTGGCTAAACGACTGGGAAAAACAAAAGTAATTGCTGAAACCGGAGCAGGGCAACATGGTGTGGCAACAGCAACCATTGCGGCACTTTTAGGTTTGGAATGTACAGTATTTATGGGTGCAAAAGATGTGGCTCGACAAGAACTTAATGTGTTTAGAATGAAACTTTTAGGCGCAAAAGTAATTGCTGTAGAATCAGGAAGTAGAACACTCAAAGATGCGATGAACGATGCAATTCGATACTGGGTAACCCATGCTCGAGATACATTTTACATCATTGGTACGGTAGCTGGTCCTCATCCATATCCTATGATGGTGCGTGATTTTCAAGCTATTATTGGTTGGGAAGCACGAGCTCAAATTCTTGAAAAAGAGGGTCGATTACCCGATGAAGTGATTGCTTGTATTGGTGGTGGATCCAATGCTATTGGGATGTTCAGTCATTTTTTAGAAGATGAAGAGGTTCGTTGTGTGGGTATTGAGGCCGGTGGTTTGGGATTGGATACCAACAAACATGGCTGTTCACTTGAAAAAGGAAGCCCTGGAGTATTGCACGGACAAATGAGTTATCTACTGCAAGATGATGATGGACAAATTTTAGAAGCACACTCCATTTCAGCTGGACTTGATTATCCTGGAATTGGTCCAGAACATGCTTTTCATAAAGATTTTGGAAGCGTGGACTATGACAGCATAACCGATGATGAAGCGCTTGATGCTTTTGTGTGGTTGAGTCAAAAAGAGGGTATAATCCCTGCTTTTGAATCGTCACATGCTATTGCGTATTTAAAAAAGCATAAAGAGGTTATCAAAGATAAACTAATTGTTGTGAATTTATCGGGTCGTGGTGATAAAGATATGATTCAAGCCAAAGATCTATTGCACTTTGATTAGGAATTAAATTGGAATTTTTTCAAAAACACTCAGGAAAGATTGCTACGGTTGTTATTGTACTGTTGTTTGGATTTTTAGGCTATGAGCTTTATTTAGCACCTGTTGATGGGTTTGAAGATAAATTTATTTATTTACTTAAACAATATGGTTATATTATATTGTTTGCCTGGAGTATTTTAGAAGGTGAGATGGGTCTGATTATGGCAGGTTTACTGTGCCATACAGATGATATGAACCTTTTTATTGCCATATTTGTTGCAGGGCTTGGTGGCTTTGTAGGGGATCAGATATATTTTTACATTGGTCGATATAACAAAGCTTATGTGCACCGTAAATTTAAAGGTCAACGTCGTAAATTTGCATTATCGCATCTTTTGCTTAAAAAATACGGCTGGCCAATTATTTTTGTTCAACGATACATGTACGGGATGCGTACGGTGATCCCTATCTCTATTGGATTAACACGCTACAGTGCGAAGATGTTTGCATTTATTAATCTGTTAAGTGCATGGGCATGGGCAGCTATTACTATAGTTCCTGTTTGGTATTTTGGTAAAGAGATACTTATTGTACTTGATTGGGCAAAAGAACATTGGTACTTAGCTGTACCATTGGCAGTAGGGCTTGGTGGTGGAATTTTATATTTTTTCCATACGGCTACAAAAAAAGATGAAAAACAATAAAATTTTTAAAGGATATAAATGAAATTAAAATTAATTGATAAAAAAGTAAAAGCTGATATTGAGATTGTATTAGTGGAAAATAAAAAAATTAAAGAAAATAAAGCGTTATTAAAAACATTAAAATTTAAAGCAGAACTTGAAGAGGCTATCTTACTTCCTGAGGCTCAAAAAATCTATGTAGGATGCGAAGATTCAAGCAGTGAAAACATTAAACTAGCTATGAGTGCAGCGATTAAAAAGCTTAATGGTACAAACTTTCAAACAGCTAGTGTTGTATGCGATGAAGACTTGGATGCGATGGTTCAAGGTTTGATTTTAGGAAACTATACGTTTACGCAATATAAATCTAAAAAAGAGGAAGAAAAGTCAAAAACAATTTGTATTGAAGTGTCAAAAGTCACAAAAAAAGTTCAATCTGTATACGATGAAGCTTATGCCATTGCTAGCAGTGTAAACATGGTACGTGATATTGTAAATACGACTCCTGATGATTTTTATCCCTCTATTATGGCAGCAAAAGCTTTGCAAATTGCATCTGAAAATAAATTAAAATGTGATGTGTACGATGAAGATTATTTAGAACAAACGGGCATGGGATCAATGCTTGCTGTTGGTCGTGCAAGTCGCCATCGATCAAAATTGATTCACTTAACCTATACTCCAAAAGGAAAAGCAAAGAAAAAAATAGTATTTGTTGGAAAAGGTTTGACCTACGATAGTGGTGGTTTGAGCTTAAAACCAAGTGATTTTATGGTAAGCATGAAAAGTGATAAAAGTGGTGGATCTGCTGTACTTGGGATCATGAATGCAATATCAAAACTTGATTTACCTTTTGAAGTACATGGAATTATTGGTGCGGTTGAAAATATGATTGGTGGAGATGCTTTTAAGCCTGATGATGTTTTAACGGCTCGAAACGGTACTACTATTGAGGTTCGAAATACGGATGCGGAAGGACGATTGGTATTGGCTGATTGTTTATGTTATGCACAAGATGAGATTGATGAGATTGATTATATTTTTGATATTGCAACCTTAACGGGTGCTTGTGTGGTTGGTGTGGGTGAATACACTACAGGAGTGATGGGAAACAGCATCATGACTTGTCATCATGCAGTAAAAAGTGCTTTAAATTGTGGGGAGTATGCAACAACCTTGCCATTTAATCGATATTTGAAAAAAACCATTAAAAGTGAAATTGCAGATGTATGCAATATCTCAAGCACACGATATGGTGGTGCAATCACCGCTGGAATGTTTTTGGATAATTTCATTAAAGAGGAAAACAAAGATAAATGGGTACACTTAGACATAGCAGGACCAGCGTACGTGGAAAAAGCATGGGGATACAATCCTCATGGTGCAAGTGGGGCTGGAGTGCGTACAGCATTGCAGTTTATGAAGGATTTAAATAATCGTTAAATAAAAGGATAAATCATGCCAACCAATTTACACACTAAACTTGAACAATATGCCAATGAGAGAGCAGAAGTCTATTTAAGTGAACAATTTAAAGCACTTATTGATGAAGCAGAACAGTTTGTAGAACAAATTGAACCAAAAGATTTGTATGTATTGGATGATAGTATTGTTTTGATCGATGTTCGTGAGCCTGAAGAGTTTGCCAGTGGTTATATCAATGCGCATAATCATCTCACCATTCCTCGAGGAAAGTTGGAGTTTATGGCCATCAAAAAAATTGCTGAGCAATTTGGTAAAGATGCAAATATTGTGACCTATTGCCTCAAAGGTCCAAGAGGAAGTTTGGCAGGAT
>JAYEFX010000298.1:0-20174 GCA_034658775.1 Campylobacterota bacterium | reverse complement strand
GCTTCAAGTGTGTATCGAGTAACACTCTCATTTGCTCCTGCAATAATAACCGTAGGCTTATAGTTTGCTGGGAAATATTCATTTACAACCAACTTACTTTGTCCTGTTACTTCATCGTATTGTTCTGAAACCGTAATTCCAGGAATAATATCTTCAAACGCAACCGTTCCAGATTGAGTAGCAATTGTTGGGTTTGAATATGGATCCCATTGTGCAATCACAACACTTTCGCTTTCTGCAGGTTGAGCAATAACGGTATCGCTTTCAACCATAGAATCATCAAGAACTTTTACCACTGAATTTCGAGAAATATAATGTCTCAATGCTTCTCTGTCTTCAGAATCAACAATTACGGCAAACAAACCTTTTTCGGTTACTTTATGTCCATCTTCAATATCTGTAAATCGCTCTAAATAATCCCCATTTAATTTATAAAACTTAACATTTCCTGTAGCATTAGAAACAATTGTTTGCGTTACAGGTGCTCCATTTTCAACTTTTAAAGTTGAAGCATAAGGGATTCGATTTGGAACATTCCAGCCATCTTTGATCATCTCAACAATAGAGTCGTTTTCTTCAACCATCTCACCATTTTTATAAGGAAGATACAATTTACCTTCAATTTTACCTGAAACTCCTGCAAGTTCGTTTGGTTTTGCTACATCACCACGTCGTAGATGAAATAACTTTTTCTCTTTTCCAGCGGTTAATGTAATCACGATCTCTTCATGTATTGTTTCAATATTGATCTCACCTTTAAATGGTGCATTAATTTTTGGTTCAACCAATAAAATTGCTGCATTTCTTCGGTTTGCAATAATCTCTTCATTGTTTGAATTAACATAAGTATCAATATTGTAATATCGAATAAAACCTTCTGTTTCAACTCTTAATTCACTTTGCGTTTGAGTTGCACTTGCTGTTCCCCCAACGTGGAAAGTACGAAGTGTCAGCTGTGTTCCTGGCTCACCAATTGATTGAGCTGCTAAAACTCCAACTGCTTCTCCAGGATTTGCTTTACGTTGTTCACCAAGATTAAGACCATAACATTTAGTACACAGATGCTCATCTTTACAGGTTAATGGTGTTCGTATAACAACCGATTTAACACCCGCTTCAGTTACGACTGCTGCATTCTCTTCAGTGATCAACGTGCCCTCAGTAAATAAAATTTCATTTGAAATTGGATCAATAATATCTTCAGCGATAACTCGACCCGTGATTCTCTCTTCTAAAGACTCAATAAGGTCATTACCGCTTGAAATATCTGTAATCTCTATACCTTCATGCGTTCCACAATCTTCTTTTGCAATACGAACGTTTTGAGATACATCAATCAGTTTTCGCGTTAAGTATCCTGCATTTGCTGTTTTAAGTGCTGTATCGGCCAAACCTTTACGCGCACCATGCGTCGAAATAAAGTACTCAAGTACATTTAGACCTTCACGGAAGTTTGATAAAATTGGTGTTTCAATAATTGAACCATCTGGCTTAGCCATAAGTCCCCTCATACCTGCAAGCTGTCTGATCTGTGCAGCAGATCCTCTCGCACCTGAATCGGCCATCATATAAATAGAATTAAATCCATCTTTATCATGTTCAACCAAATCCATCATTTCAGATCCCAGTTTATTGTTAACACCCGTCCAGATATCAATAATTTTATTGTATCGCTCTTGCTCTGTTAATAAACCTTGTCCAAATTGCTTTTGTACTTCAATCACCTCTTTTTTTGATCTGCTTACATGATCCACTTTTGATTCAGGAACTCGAATATCATCAATTGAGATAGAGATACCAGCATTGGTTGCATATTTAAAACCTAAATCTTTTAAATCATCCAAGAATCTAGGCGTTACTTCATAACCACCATGCTTGTAAATATAATCAACCAAGTTTCCAATATCTTTTTTCTTTAAAATTTTATTCCACAATTCAACGGGAACAAAATCAGGTAATATATTTTTAATAAACAATCGTCCAACCGTCGTATGAATCACACGACCATCAATCATTGTTCTAATTTTTGCATGAAGATCAGCATGACCCGTTTCAAGTGCAATATTAGCCTCGTCTAAGTTTGCAAACAGTTTATGTTCACCCGATACATTATTTTTTTCTAACGACAGATAATAAATACCTAAAATCATATCTTGAGATGGAACAGCAATAGCTCGACCAGAAGCTGGTAAAAGTATGTTCATTGAACTCATCATCAATATTTTTGCTTCAGCAATAGCTTCTTGAGATAAAGGTACATGAACCGCCATTTGATCCCCATCAAAATCCGCATTAAATGCAGCACACACCAATGGATGTAACTGAATTGCTTTACCATCAATAAGTGTTGGGTGAAACCCTTGAATTGAAAGTTTATGCAGTGTTGGTGCTCTGTTTAATAATACAGGATACTCATCAACAACTTCAGATAAACATTCCCAAACTTCATTCGTTTCTGCTTCAATTAATCTTTTTGATGATTTAAGCGTAGTTGCATAACCTTTTTCTTCAAGTTTTGCCATAAGGTGGGGCTTAAACAGTTCAAGTGCCATTTTCTTAGGCAATCCACATTGATCCATTCTTAAACTAGGTCCAACAACAATTACCGATCGACCTGAAAAATCCACACGCTTACCAAGTAAGTTTTGTCTAAATCGACCCTGTTTACCTTTAATGATTTCAGATAATGATTTTAACGGACGCTTATTCGCTCCCTTAACAGCATTTGCTGTTTTTCCATTATCAAATAATGCATCTACAGCTTCTTGCAACATTCTTTTTTCATTACGAATAATGATCTCTGGTGCATCAAGTTCAGTTAATCTTTTAAGTCGGTTATTTCTGTTAATTACTCTACGGTATAAATCATTTACGTCCGAAACCGCAAATTTACCACCATCAAGTGCCACAAGAGGTCGTAAATCTGGCGGAAGAACAGGAAGATGAGTCAACATCATCCACTCTGGTCTGTTTCCAGAGTTTAAAAAGTTTTCAACAATTTTAAGTCTTTTAACCAATGTTTTTCGTTTGGCTTCAGATTTTGTTGCACCCATGTCCTCTTTTAATTGTTTCAATAAAGCAATTAAATCTAAATCTTGCAATAGGTCTCGAACAACTTCTCCACCTAATTTTGCTTCAAACCCAGTATGTTCAAAATGTTCTGATACCGCTCGATATTGCTCTTCATTTAAAATATCGTATTTTAATACCGGTTTAGCTTTTTCATTGTCATAAAATGCTTCACCTGGTTCACATACCATGTATGCTTCATAATACAATACTCTTTCAAGGTCTTTTAATTTAACACCCAATAATGTACCCACTCGTGAAGGCAATGAACTCACCATCCAAATATGCGCAACTGGAGCTACTAAATCAATATGTCCCATTCGATGTCGTCGCACTTTTGTAGAGGTTACTTCAACACCACATTTTTCACACACAACACCCTTATAACGCATTTTTTTGTATTTACCACAAAGACACTCATAGTCTTTTACGGGTCCAAAAATTTTCGCACAAAATAAACCATCTCGTTCAGGTTTTAGTGTTCGGTAATTGATTGTTTCAGGTTTTTTGACCTCTCCAGAAGACCAAGAAATAATCTTTTCAGGAGATGCAATTCTTAATTGAAATGCAGAAAAATCGGTCGGTCTCTCTAACTCTTTTATTTCAATTGGTTTTAATACAGTTAAATTTTTACTCATTATCTTCAGTCCCCTCTTCATAAATCTCTACATCAAGCCCTAATGCTTGCAGCTCTTTTGTTAATACAAAAAATGTCTCTGGAACACCAGAACTTGGTACATTTTCTCCATTTGCTATTGATCGGTATGCTTTTGTTCTACCTTCAACATCATCAGATTTAATGGTTAGCATCTCTTTTAAAACATTGGTTGCACCATATGCTTCAAGAGCCCATACTTCCATCTCTCCAAATCGCTGACCACCAAATAAAGCTTTACCACCAACGGGTTGTTGCGTTACAAGTGAATAAGGTCCTGTTGAACGAGCATGTACTTTTTCATCAACCAAGTGATGCAGTTTAAGCATGTACATACATCCAACATTAACTCGCTCTTTCATTTTTTCACCCGTCATACCATCATGCAATACTGTTTTACCATCAGCATCCATTTTTGCTAATTCAAACAATTTTACAAATTCATCCTCTTTAACACCATCAAATATAGATGTTGCAAATCGTACCCCTTTTGTCCAATCTCGTCCGTATGCAATAAGCTCTTCATCACTCAATGAGTTTAATAACTCTTTTCCATTCATAAGTTTTGTAATGTCGGCAATAGCGATCATTTTTTCGCGTAAATCTTGAATAAACGTGGCTTGTTTTTGTTCAAACATCTCTTGAATCTGATAACCTAAGCGCTTACCCGCAATCCCTAAATGCACTTCAAGAATCTGCCCAATATTCATACGTGAAGGAACTCCAAGTGGATTTAAAATAACATCAACAGTAGAACCATCTTCCATGTACGGCATATCTACTTCAGGAACAATATTCGAAACAATACCTTTGTTTCCATGTCGCCCTGCCATTTTATCTCCCACTTTGATCTTTCTTTTCGTTGCAACATAAACTTTAACTTGTTTAATTACACCCGATTTTAAAATATCATCGTGTTCTAAAATTGATAATTTTTCTTCATGTTCTTCACGTAGAGTAGTTTTTTGTTTAATAAAATATTCTTTGATATTATTGTACTCTTTTTGCAACTCTTTAGAGAAAGACGCAACTACTTTTTTCATCGCAAATCGATTAACACCTTCTAGAATATTGATATCTAAAGTATCACCTTTTTTATACGAATCTTCACCAATTTCTACATCTTTAGACAAAGCAGTACTTGAAAGCACTTTATTGATCCGTAAAATCTCTTCTCTATCAAGCATCAACAATCGGTCATGATGTTCAAGATCCAATTGTGCTTTTTCCTCTTCAAAAGCTTGCTTAGTACGCTCGTCTTTTTCGTATCCTTTTTTAGTAAATACTTTAACATCAACAACTGTACCTTCCATTGAAGATGAACAATACATAGATTTATTGATAACATGAGCAGCTTTTTCACCAAAAATTGCTCTTAATAATCGTTCTTCTGGAGTAGGTTTGATTTCACCTTTTGGTGTAACTTTACCAACCATGATCATCCCTGGAGTTAAATACGTACCGACTTTTACAATTCCTGATTCATCAAGATGCGTCATGGAATCTTCTTTTACCCCTGGAAGATCTCGAGTAATCTCTTCATTCCCATGTTTAAGTTCTCGTGCTTCAACCTCTTTTTCATAAATATGAACTGAAGTAAATGCATCCTCTTTAATCAATTTTTGTGAAAGAATAATTGCATCTTCATAGTTGTATCCGTTCCAAGGCATAAATGCAACCGTTGCATTAACACCAACGGCTAATTCACCTTGATCCATTGATGGTCCATCAGCAACAACCTGACCAGCTTCTATTGTTTGACCCTCTTTAACAATTGATCGTTGACCAAAAGAGGTATTATTATTGGTTCGAACATTTTTAGTCACTAAATAATGGTCAATGTATGAACCATCGTTATCTTCACCTTTAATGTAAACATTTTTTGCATCTGATTTTTCAACAACACCACCACGCGTTGCTTTAATAGCAGCCCATGAATCACGTGCTACTGTTTTTTCTAAACCTGTTCCAACAATTGGCGCATTTGGTTTAAGTAAAGGCACGGCTTGACGCATCATATTTGATCCCATCAATGCACGGTTGGCATCATCATGCTCTAAAAACGGGATAAGTGATGCAGCAACACCCATAACCATTTGAGAAGAGATATCAATCAATTCAACTTTGTTTGCTTCAATCAATAAAATTTCACCATCTTGACGAGCTTCGGTCAGTTTTTCTGTAATTTTTCCATTAGCATCAACCTTTGTTGATCCTGGAGCAATAATTCTACCCTCTTCTTGAGTTGCGGTATAATATTCAATCTCATCTGTAACCACTCCATCAACAACTTTTTTATACGGTGCTTCAATAAATCCAAGTTCATTTACCTTTGAAAATGTTGATAAGGTATTGATCAAACCAATATTTTGACCCTCTGGCGTTTCAACAGGACAAATTCTTCCGTAATGCGTAGGATGAACATCTCGCACTTCAAATCCAGCTCTCTCTTTTACAAGTCCACCCTCACCAAGTGCAGACAATCTTCGTTTATGCGTAACTTCAGACAATGGATTTGTTTGATCCATAAATTGTGACAACTGTCCTGAAGTAAAAAATTCTGTAATAGTTGATGTAATCATTTTTGAATTGATCAAATCATGCGGCATCAAATCTTCCATTGTTCCAGACAATGTAGTCATTTTATCTCGAATAGCTTTTTGCATCTTGATAAGACCATTGTGCAACTCATTTGAAAGAAGTTCACCAATAGCTCTAATTCTTCTGTTTCCTAAGTGATCTCGATCATCAATGTGACCATGTCCCGCTTTTACTTTTACAAGGTATTGAACCGTTTTAATCACATCTTCATGAGTAAGAATTGTAACGTATTCAGGCACATTTACCCCTAATTTATGATTCATCTTCATACGACCAACTTTTGTTAAATCGTATCTTTCTGGATCAAAAAATAGTTTCTTAACAAACTCTTTTGCCGCCTCTTTTGTTACAGGTTCACCCGGTCTCATTACTTTATAGATTCGAATTGCAGCTAAATCATTTTCATCATCAAGTTGCTCAGTCATTTTAAGTAATTTTAGTGATTCAGCATCTGCTTTAAATGCATTGATAATTGAATCATCAATTCCACTTGCTAAGTCATTTGCAATATCAAAAGAATCAAATCCAAGATCCAACATCTTCTTTAATTTTAATTCATCAAGAAGTGTTAAAGCATCAAACAACACTTCACCTGATTCTGGATCATAAATAGAGCTTGACGTATGTCTCTCCATTAGCAATTCTAGTGGGTATTCAACAAATTTCAATCCACCTTCAGCTAAAGCGTTTGCTTTTCGAGTCGTTAGACGTTTCCCAGCTGCTAGTACTAAATTTCCCTTATCATCTTTTAAGTCAAACTCAATTCTTCCTGTAAAATCTTCAGGTTTAAATGCCATTAGGAATTTATTGTTTTTAATTTTAATATTAACAATTGGGTAGAACAATTTAATAATATCTTCTTTAGAATATCCTAAAGCTCTAAACATGATTGTTACAGGAACTTTTCTTCGCTTGTTGATTCGTACGTACAAAATATCTTTAGCATCGTATTCAAAGTATAACCATGAACCACGATCAGGAATAATTTGTCCTGTATAGATTAGTTTATTTCCAACAGTTGAACTTTCTTCCTCTTTGAAGATTACACCAGGAGATCGGTGCAATTGATTTACGACAACACGTTCAACTCCATTTACAATAAATGAAGTTCTATCTGTCATTAATGGAATTTCTCGGATATATAAAGATTGCTCTTTCATATCTTTTACGCCTATTTTTTCACCTGTTTTTTCATCAAGATCCCAAAGGGTAAGTCGAACATTCATTCGTAATGGAAGAGAATATGTCAAACCTCGAACCATCGATTCACGTACCGTATATTTTGGTTTTCCAACCTCGCTACTTACATATTCTAGTGTAATTCTATTTTGAGCGTCATGAATTGGAAAAACAGACTTAAATACTTTTTCAATTCCTGCGTTGGTTCTGTCTTCGTGACCAACCATAAGGAAAGTATCGTAACTGTTTTGTTGCAATTGCAGTAAATTTGGTATTTCAATTTTTTGTGGATTTTTAGAAAAATCAACTCTAAGACGATTACCTGATTTTAAAGAGTTTAACATGTGATGAGCACCTCGTGTTGTATTGTTATTTTTTGATTTTTTTTGCGACTATCGTATAAGCGCAAAAAGCACCCTAATCAAAAGATACCTTATATATCCGTTGATTAAAGTGCTAATTATAATGGAAGTAAAAAGATTAAGTTGGAACTAAATCCAACCTAAACTTGATAAATTACTTAACTTCTACAGTTGCTCCAGCTTCTTCTAATGCAGCTTTAGCAGCATCAGCGTCATCTTTAGAAACACCCTCTTTAACAGTAGATGGTAACTCTTCAGCAGCAGATTTTGCTTCTTTTAATCCAAGACCGGTTAATGCTCTAATTGCTTTAATAACATTAATTTTCTTAGCTCCAGCAGCAGTGATAACTACGTCAAATTCTGTTTTCTCTTCAGCAGCTTCAGCTCCACCAGCAACAGCTCCACCAGCTACAACTGTTGGTTGTGCAGATACTCCAAACTTTTCTTCAAATTCTTTTACTAATTCAGAAAGCTCTAATACGCTTAAACCTGAAATATATTCTAATACGTCTTCTTTAGAAATTGCCATATTTTTTCCTTTTATTTTCTTTTAATTTATTTTTATTTTATCTATATAAAGAGGCTGCTTATGCTGCTTCTTCTTCTTTTTTAACTTTAAGGTTGTCAAGTCCTGTAACGAAATTTCGTGCAGGTGCAGTCCAAACTGAAAGTAACATACCAATAAGTTCATCTCGTGAAGGTAATTTAGCGAATGCATTAACTCGTGCAACATCTGCAGCAGTTCCTTCGATAATACCAGCTTTGATCTCAAAATTTGGATTGTTAAACTTATCCGCTACTTTACATGCAGAGATTTGATCTTCAGACCATAAAAAGATATTTGTATCTTTTAATTCAATCTCTTCAAGTTCAGCATTTTTAATAGCAATTCCAGCTAATGAGTTTTTGATTACTCTAACTTTAGTATCGTTTGCAGCAGCTTCTACTCTTAAAGATTCTAAATCTTTATGAGAAATACCTTTATAGTTACATACAACGAGTGCATTTGATGCTTTGAATTCTTCTGTTAAATCATTAACAATGTCATTTTTTTCTTGTCTAGTCATTTTTTCTCCTTCCAAAACATCTACTTACACGGGATTTACAAGATTGCTCTTACCAGTGGTCTTCAGTTTTAAGATAAATTATCAGTGCAAAGCACTGTAGATTATTTAATGTCCAATAGTTCTAATGGATCCATTGTTACAGCTGGACTCATTGTTAAACTTAATGCTGCATTCGTGATGTATCTACCTTTTGCAGTTGATGGCTTTTGTTTATTAATAGCCGTCATAAGAGTATTAAAGTTTTCCTCAATAGCTGCAGGTGTAAACGATGCTTTTCCAATACCAGCATGAATATTACCTTTTTTGTCTACTTTATACGCAACTTGACCACCTTTAGCATCATTAACTGCTTTAGATACATCCATAGTTACCGTACCAACTTTAGGATTTGGCATTAAACCTTTTGGTCCTAAGATTCGTCCTAATTTACCAACCAATCCCATTGTATCTGGTGTAGCAATTAAAACATCAAAGTTGATCTCTCCACCTTGAACCATCTCAACTAAATCATCATTACCAACGATGTCTGCACCAGCTGCTTTAGCTTCGTCCATTTTAACACCTTTAGCAAATACAGCAACGCGTACCGTTTTTCCTGTACCATTTGGAAGTACAACTGCACCTCGAATCATTTGATCTGCATGACGTGGATCAACATTTAAGTTGATTGCTACATCAACAGTTTCATCAAACTTAGCTGATTTCAAATCACATACAAGTGCACATGCTTCTGTTACTGAATACTTTTTCTCTACTTCAACTTTTTCCGTTAAAGCTTTAAATCTTTTTGATACTTTATTTGCCATTTTTTTCTCCGCAATATTTATTTTTTCAAGAAACTTCAAGTCTCTTGAAATTCTCGTTTTGCTACCGCTGCAACCCAGCGGTTAGGTATTAAATAATTAAATTATTCTACTTCGATTCCCATACTTCGACAAGATCCTGCAACAATTTTTGCAGCTTGTTCAACATCATTTGTATTTAAGTCTGAAATTTTTTGTTCAACTACTTCTAAAACTTGAGCTTTAGTTAGTTTTGCAATTTTATTTTTCAGTGGATTGTCACTACCTTTTTTAATTCCAGCAACTTTTAAAATTAAATCTGTCATTGGTGGTTGTTTTGTAACAAAAGTAAAACTTTTATCTTGATAAACAGTAATCTCTACAGGGATTTTAAATCCTGATTTGTCTTTTGTTTTTTCATTGAACGCTTTACAGAATTCCATGATGTTAATCCCTCTTTGACCCAATGCAGGACCAACAGGTGGTGATGGATTTGCAGCACCAGCAGGTATTTGTAATTTAAGTATTCCAGCTACTTTTTTTGCCATTGTATTTCCTTTTATTCTTTAATGTTTTAATATATTTTTAATAGATATTAGGCAAAAGTACTATTTCAGAAGCTAGTCACTCTTGCCTTATAGCTATTGTATAAAGCGCTTAGAAAGAGTTATGAAACTCTTTCAACTTGTGTGTATGAGATCTCAACTGGAGTATTTCGTCCAAAAATCAATACATTTAACTTAATCATCCCAGAGCTTAAGTCAAAATCTTCAACCATCCCGTTAAAGTTTGCAAATGGTCCCTCTTTGATTCGAAGCATCTCACCCTCTTCAAAAGATATTTTTGGTTTTGCTGCTGCTCTATTGTTCACTTTTTCCAAGATTTTTTCAATATCTTTTTTTGGTAAAGGTGTAGGTTTTTTAGATTCACCAATAAATCGTCCCACTTTTGGCATTGATTGAATTCGGTGCCAAACCGCCGTATCCAGATCAATTTTTGCAAAAGCATATGCAGGATAAAGTGGTCTTTCGATAATTGTTTTTTTACCTTTTTTAATCTCAATTAAATCTTCAGTTGGAACAAGTACCTCTTCAATAACATCGTTTTCCATCTCTTGCTTTAATTGTTCTAAAGCTCTTTTTACTGTTAATTCACTTCCTGAGTGAGTTTGGATTGCGTACCATTCATGTGCCATTTAAAATCCCTTAACTCATAACCGAAGATAGACTTACAGACATAATAGCGTCAATAAGTGCTAAAAACAGTGAGATCACTGTTACAACAACAAATACAGAGATGTATGCACTTCTGATCTGTTCTTTAATAGGAAAAATGACTTTATGCAGTTCATCTTTTGATTGTTTATAATATGTTACTAATTTATTCATTGCATGCCCTGTATATTAAAAAGAATTTTAAGTTTTAAATCCATCATTTATAGACTTAAAGCTTAAAACTTTCATGATTACTATTTTGTTTAAAATAGTGGCAGGCCAAGAGGGACTCGAACCCCCAACACCCGGATTTGGAATCCGGTGCTCTACCATTGGAGCTATTGGCCTACAAACAAATAAAGCCACACAATACAGTGCAGCTTTATTATGGTCTAAAACTTATGATTTTAGTTTAACTTCTTTATGAGTTGTATGTTTTTTTAATCTTGGACTGTATTTTTTAACCTCAAATTTCTCAGTATGAGTTTTTGGGTTTTTCATTGTCGTGTAGTTAATGTCTCCACATTCGCTACACTTCAATCCAATTTTGATTCTTACGCCATTTGCCATAAAAAAGACCTACTCAATTACTTCAGTAACAAGTCCAGCACCGACAGTTCGTCCACCTTCACGGATAGCAAATTGTGTACCTTTTTCAAGTGCTACAGGAGCAACCAATGTAACTGTCATTTCAACGTTATCACCAGGCATAACCATCTCTGTACCTTCTGGTAATTCACAAGAACCAGTAACATCAGTAGTTCTTACATAAAATTGTGGTCGGTATCCAGAGAAGAAAGGAGTGTGTCGTCCACCCTCATCTTTTGAAAGAACATACGCTTCACATTTAAATTTAGTATGTGGAGTGATTGAACCAGGAACAACAAGAACTTGTCCTCTTTCAACGTCTTCTTTTTTGATTCCTCTTAGTAAAAGACCTGCATTATCACCAGCTTCAGCGTATTCCATCTCTTTTCTAAACATCTCAATACCAGTTACTGTAGTTTTTTGAGTCTCTTTTAATCCAACGATCTCAACCTCTTCACCAAGTTTGATTGTACCTTGAGAAATTGCACCAGTAACAACCGTTCCACGTCCTGCAATTGAGAATACATCTTCAACAGGCATTAAGAAAGTTTTATCCGTATCTCTTTTAGGAGTTGGGATATACGTATCAACAGCGTCCATCAATTCCATGATTTTTGCAGTCCACTCACCATCATTACCAGCTTTAGCTTCTTCTAATGCTTGGAATGCAGATCCAGCGATAATTGGAGTATCATCACCTGGGAAGTCATACTCAGAAAGTAATTCTCTGATCTCCATCTCAACAAGCTCTAACATCTCTTCTTTATCTTCATCATCCAATTGATCTTCTTTGTTCATAAAGATAACGATGTAAGGAACACCAACTTGCTTAGAAAGTAAGATATGCTCTCTAGTTTGTGCCATAGGTCCATCAGTTGCAGCAATTACAAGAATAGCTCCATCCATTTGTGCAGCACCCGTAATCATATTTTTTACGTAGTCAGCATGCCCTGGACAGTCAACGTGTGCGTAATGTCGAGTTTCTGTTTCATACTCAATATGAGAAGTAGCAATTGTAATTCCTCTTTCTCTTTCTTCTGGAGCGTTATCGATAGCATCATAATCCATCATCTCCCCACCCATTTTTGCTGTTAAAACTGCAGAAATTGCTGCTGTTAATGTAGTTTTACCGTGGTCAACGTGTCCGATCGTTCCAACATTTACATGCGGTTTCGTACGTTCAAATTTTTCTTTTGCCATGTGTTTCCTTTTTATTTTCAAAAACTTTTCGTTTTTGTTCAGATTATGTGAATAAAAATCACTTCTGTAGGTGAGTTTTACTCACACAACTTCATATTTATACCTCTAATGAGATAAATAAAACATACTTTTAAAGTAAATTTTATTTAACTCACAATGGAGCCTACGATAAGACTTGAACTTACGACCTCTTCCTTACCAAGGAAGTGCTCTACCCCTGAGCTACGTAGGCAGCTAATTCATTAAATCTTAGACATTAAAATAAAGCGCATATTATAGGGTAATTTTGATTAAAAGGAGTTTACATAAAGTAGTACATAGAGTTATAATTTTTTCGTTAATAACTCAGCTCCCAGTAATTCATCAACCAATAATAAATTAAAATGGAGCGGGAGACCGGACTCGAACCGGCGACAATCTGCTTGGAAGGCAGAAGCTCTAGCCAACTGAGCTACTCCCGCATCATTTTGCGTGGTGGTGAGAGAAGGATTTGAACCTTCGAAGCCGTAGGCGGCGGATTTACAATCCGCAGGATTTGACCACTCTCCAACCTCACCGATAAATTATTAAGTCTAAAAATCTGGTCTAGCGCTGGTCTTTTAAGACGACGCATAAACACTAAAAAAATATTCATTTAAAAAATAAATGAATGGAGCTGATGAGAGGATTTGAACCACCGGCCGCCTCATTACAAGTGAGGTGCTCTACCAACTGAGCTACATCAGCACATAAAAATAAAATCAAAAATGGTGGCGCGGGGCGGAATCGAACCGTCGACACAAGGATTTTCAGTCCTTTGCTCTACCGACTGAGCTACCGAGCCATCAATTTTTGGACTGAAATTATATACATACTTATATTAATCTTCGCTTAATTTAAAACTAAATTTTTAAATTCTTTCCCGCGTGTTGCATAGGAGCTAAATTGATCTAAAGATGAAGCTGCTGGAGAAAGCATAGAGACGCACTTTTGAGCTTTTTTGGGATCATCATTCAATATACTTTTAATCTTATGCACTGCCTCACTTAATACCTTATATAATGTACTACTTATGTTATACTCTTTTGCAAGATCATTTAAGCGATCTGTATTTGTTCCAATCGTAAATATCTCTACATCATAATTTTTCAATTCTTTAAACAATGGATGCAGATCGGCTTCTTTATCATCTCCCCCTAGAATCAGATAAATTTTTCTATTTTTATATCCTTTGAGTGCCCAGATAGTTGCATCAACATTAGTAGCTTTTGAATCGTTCACCCATAAGTATCCATTTTTGTCTCTTAACTCTTCAACTTTATGTTCATCCACTTCAAAGCAGTTCATCCTATCATAATCGATCTCATCTTCGAGCAACTTCGAACAGATCAATGCCATCAAGCTGTCCATCAAAAATGGATCATTAAATTTTATCTTAGTTGTATCTATATGAAATTTTTGTGCTAGATCTTTTGATCCCGTATAGGTTATAACCTTAGCGTGTGTTTCAATATCACCATATCGTTCAGGAATAATAGCTGTATCATTTGCATTCATCATGCTTAAAGGTTTGAGCTTTGCTTGTTCATACAATTCAAATGTACCATGCCAACTCACGTGATCATCGCTAATAGGCAATAAGATATAAATATTTGGCTTTGCTTTTTTAGTGTAATGTAAAGTAAATGAAGAGGTTTCCAGTATCCAATATTTTGCATCCGAATTAAGTGTTGTTATAGGCACACCAATATTACCACCATAAACACTTCCATGTTTTTCTAAAAGATGTTGAATCATTTGCGTTGTAGTGGTTTTGCCATTGGTACCGCTAATCCAAATACTGTACGGCATACTTTGTGCAAACAGATCATAATCACTGCAGGTATTTAGACTGTTTTTGACCATCTCATTTGAAGGTGGTATTCCAGGACTGACTACTGTCAGCTCATCACTGTTTAGATTAAACTTCTCCTTATCACCATCATCGTACATCAATGCACTGGGATATTTTTGATGTAAAGATTGAGCGGTTTGCCCTTTTCCCAAAATCCTCATCGAATTTTTAGACTTAAAAGCGCCACGAGGTTTGCCATAAAGGAGATGATCCAAAATCGTACAATGATTTTATTCTCTTTCCACCCTTTCTCTTCAAAGTGATGATGAATTGGTGCCATAAGAAAAATTCGTTTTTGACGAAGTTTGTAGCTACCCACTTGTAAAATAACCGATACCGTTTCAATCACAAAAATAAATCCAACCACGACCAATAAAATTTCACTTTTCCCAACAATGGCCATGTACGCCATAAATGCCCCTACAGGTAAAGATCCACTATCTCCCATAAATACTTCAGCAGGATGTGCGTTGTACCATAAAAATCCAATCATCGCTCCAACTATTGCAGAGCCAATAATTGCTAACTCTCCAACCCCTTGAATACTTGGCAATAATAAATAGGTACTAAAAATAGCATGACCACTGACGTACACAATCGCGGATAGGGTAAAAAAAGCCATGATGGAAGGAACCGTGGCCAAACCATCCAATCCATCGGTTAAATTTACCGCATTGGTTGTTGCAACCATCACCAATACCCAAAACAACAGTGCGAATAATCCCATATCAAATAAAGGGTATTTATAAAATGGTGCATACAGCGTTGTACTGTGATTAGCATACAATAATATCAATCCTACAATCAAACCCGATGCAAATTGTAAAATAAGTTTCATCTTAGGACTAAGTCCTGCTGAGTTTTTATTGGAGATAATTTTAGACAGATCATCTTTAATCCCAATAAGTGCAAATAAAACAATACTGCTCAGGCCACCAATAACGTATATATTATTCAGTTTTACAGTCAAAACGGTTGCCACAATAGCCGCAAAAATAAATACCACTCCACCCATGGTTGGTGTTCCCACTTTTTGTTGATGATTTTGGGGTGCCAGTTCATAGATTGGTTGCTGTGCTTTCTTGCTTTTTGCCCATGCAATAAACTTGGGTAACAAAACTACACTTAAAATAAATGCGATGATAAACGCTAAACCAGCGCGTATTGAAATGTATTGAAAAATATTAATGTCCAGATGTCGATAAAACCAATAAAACAAATTTAAACCTCTTTTAGATATAATCTTTAGTTAAACTTTGCATTATATCTAAAAGAGGGTTAAATTGACTACAAATAAAACAATACTAATAATAACAGATGGGATTGGACACAACTCATCCTGCCAATACAACGCATTTTGCAATGCTAAGAAACCAACGTACGATTATTTGTTTGATAATGTTCCATACAGTCTGGTACACACGTCAGGGGAGCATGTAGGATTGCCGCATGGGCAAATGGGAAACTCTGAAGTGGGACACATGAGTATTGGATCAGGGCGTGTTTTGTACCAAGATTTGGTTAAAATTAACATCGCCATTGAGCACGATACACTAAAAAGCAATGCAGTTTTACAAAACACTTTGAACAGCTCCAATGCAATTCACTTAATAGGATTACTAAGTGATGGGGGCGTACACTCCCATATCAATCACATTATTGCTATGGCAAAGCTGGCATCCAATCAGGGTAAAAAAACCTATCTTCACCTTATTACTGATGGTCGTGATGTGGCACCTGATTCTTGCAGTGCGTACATCCAACAAATACTTGATATTTGTGATGACCATATTAGCATTGCCAGTATTTCTGGACGTTATTATGCCATGGATCGAGACAACAACTGGGATCGTATCCAAACCGCATTTTGCACCATTGTAGAAGCTGAATCTAAAACTCAAGATGATATTTTGACCTACGTACAGCACAGTTATGAAAATAAAATATACGATGAGTTTATGTTGCCTGCAAGCTTTGGACACTATAAAGGGATGAACAACAATGATGGTGTAATTTTTTGTAATTTCAGAAGTGACCGAATGCGTGAGCTTTCAAATGCTATAGCCAATACTTCTTTTAATGCCTTTGATAAAAAGCCAATGGATCTTAAGATTGCAACCATGACACAATACGATAAAAACCTTCCTCTGCCTATTTTATATCCCAAAGACACACCAAAAAATACTTTAGGTGAAGTGATCGCCAATGCAGGATTAACGCAACTGCATACGGCTGAAACCGAAAAATACGCACACGTTACGTTTTTCTTTAATGGGGGAGTTGAAGAACCCTTAGAAAATGAAACACGTGTACTAATCCCCTCCCCCAAAGTAGCAACCTACGATATGCAACCTCAAATGAGTGCCCCTGAAGTAGGAGTTGCAGTTCAAAAAGCGATGGATTCTAAGCATGATTTTATCGTAGTCAATTTTGCCAATGGAGACATGGTAGGACATACGGGTGTGTACGAAGCAGGGATTAAGGCAGTTGAAGCTGTTGATTATGAACTGGGGGAAATTATTAAAAAAGCAAAAGAGAAAAATTACAACTTAATTTTAACCAGTGATCATGGAAATTGCGAGATGATGAAAAATGATAAAGGGGAAGTGTTAACCAATCATACCATAGGAGATGTGTATTGTTTTGTAATGGCTCCAGATGTTCAAAAAGTAAAACACGGAGGATTAAACAATATTGCTCCTACCGTACTTAAACTCATGAACTTAGAGATTCCAAGCCAGATGGATGCCCCGTTAATATAATATGAGTAAACTAGAGATTCAACAACTGCATATCCAATATCAAGACAATGCCTTGGTCAATATTGGGTTTGATGTTACAACTTCTACTGCACTTATTGGGCAAAGTGGAAGTGGAAAATCATTGACCTTAAAATCCATACTGAACCTCCTACCCTCTAATTTGGACAAAATATTTAACTATCAATGCGACTTTGAACTCAATGCTCAAAACATAGGTTTTGTACCTCAAAACCCTTTTACTTCACTCTCCCCTTTAACTCAAATAACGCAGCAATTTTTTTGCACATTTGAACACAAAATTAAAATGCTAAAACGTGTGGGGTTAGATCAGTGGGTATTAAAAAGATTCCCAAGTCAGCTCAGTGGTGGTCAGTTGCAACGCGTTGTTTTAGCCATTGCATTAAGCAGATCACCTAAAATACTTCTATTGGATGAACCCACTACTGCACTGGATACCAACAGTAAAAAAACCATCATAGAACTGCTTAAAAATATTCAAAAAGAGTTGGATATCTTAATCTTATTTGTTACGCACGATTTGGAATCCGTGAAAAATCTTTGCGATGATATTGTGATCATCAAAGAGGGACAGATTGTAGAACGAGGCAATACCTTAGATACCATCACCAATCCACAACACCCATACACAAAAGAACTTTTAGATGCACGTTTTATGCATAAAGAATTTAGGAAATAATAGATGATAAAATATATATTTGGAATTTTTACCATTATTGGTATTGCGATGCTTGTTTGGCTTATGGAGTTGTATTCTCAGATACGATTTGATATCGATAAAATTATAGACTACAACCCTAAACAAACAACTCAACTGTTTGATCGAAACGGTGAATTGGTTGCCAATATTTTTGATAATCACCATCGTTTATATGCTAAATACGATGAGATCCCATCGCGTGTTATAGAATCCCTCATTGCTATTGAAGATACCCAATTTTTTGAGCACAAAGGGGTTAATGTTGACGCAATTGGTCGTGCCATTATTAAAGATATTAAAGCCAGAGCATTAGTAGAAGGTGCAAGTACCCTAACGCAACAATTAGTAAAAACAATGGCATTGAGTCGAGAAAAAAAGTTGATACGTAAAATCAAAGAGGCAATGCTGGCCATCAAGCTGGAAACCGTTTTAACCAAAGAGCAGATAATGGAAAGATATCTCAATCAAGTCTATTTTGGTCATCGCTATTATGGAATTAAAACAGCCAGTTTAGGGTATTTTAGAAAAGAGTTGAATGAACTTAATATTAAAGAGATTGCGATGCTTGTAGGGCTTCCAAAAGCTCCAAGCTTTTATGATCCAACAAAAAATATTGAACACGCCCTAACGCGTGCCAATCAAGTAATACGACGGCTTAAAAAATTAGGCTGGATCAATTCACTGGAATACAACCACGCTATAGATTTTGTACCTAAAGTATACAACGACACATTGAGCTTAAATAAAGCACCCTACATCACCGATGAAGTGATACGACAACTCACCCCTAAATTTCCTGATCTAAAAACGGCAGGTTATAAAATATATCTCACCGTTGATTTAGCTACACAACAATTAGCACGAGAATCACTGCAATTTGGTTATGATCGTGTCAAAGAGCATGATAAAAACAAAGACAATGAAAAAAGTTGGAGTAAAACACTCAATGGTGCCATTGTTACCATGGAGAGTTCTACAGGAAAAATTCTTGCTCTTGTGGGTGGTGTGGATTACACAAAATCCTCTTTTAACCGTGCAACACAAACCAAAAGACAACCAGGAAGTGCAGTAAAACCATTTTTATATCAAGTTGGATTAAACCTTGGGTATTCACCACAATCAACACTGATTGATATTAGCAGAACCTATGAATATCGAGATAAAAACAATAAAAAGAAAAAATGGCAGCCTAAAAACTACGGGCGAAAAGTAACCGGCTTAGTGCGCTTTAAAGATGCACTGGTCAAATCAAAAAACTTAGCTACGATCAATTTAGTAAACGATATAGGTATCGATGTGATGCATGAAAAACTCACTGAAATTGGTTTTAAAGATTTAGCTAAAGACCTCTCCATTACTCTAGGAAGTTTCTCTATCTCACCACTGGATATGAGTCAAATGTACAGTACCTTATCCAATAAAGGGATGCAAGTCAAACCTTATCTTGTCCAAAGCATTGTTAATTTTCATGGTCATACGATTCGTTATGGTCATGAAGAACCTGTAGAGATTATGGAACCCGAACAAGTCTACTTAATGACCGATATTCTCACCGAAGTAGTCACACGAGGTACAGGACGTAGAGCCATTGTTCCAGGAATTCAAACAGCAGGAAAAACAGGAACAACAAACAACTACATCGATGCATGGTTTTGTGGATTTACTCCATCTATTCAAACCATTGTATGGTATGGAAACGACAATAATACTCCTATGAATCGTAGTGAAACAGGAGGAGGAACTGCTGCTCCGGTATTTGGGCATTTTATAAAAAATTATTTAGCCTTGCACCCTGAGATTCAACGAGAATTTGTAAAACCCAAAGAGGTAAAAGAGGGAAATTATAAAGGAAATAAAGAGTTTTATACAAATACTTCACCACTTCCAGAAGTGATTGAAGCAATTGAACATTTAGAAGATGAAGAGCAAATCATCTTTTAATCAAGCTCTTTTAATCAAACCATTAAAAAAGCCCAAGGGGAAAATCCTTGGGCTTTTTAATTTCTAAATATTAAGAGACTAACAAGAATAAGTTGATATAAACTCATAAGCAGTTGGTCTAGCTTCATTTGGTTTAATTTGTCTATCATATTGATAATGTTGA
>JAYEFX010000297.1:0-4698 GCA_034658775.1 Campylobacterota bacterium | reverse complement strand
TGTGGTTGATCGAAGTGGTGAAGTGGTGTATAAACAGATTGTTGAAGAGGTAACGGCAGAACCAGATTATGAAGCGGCTCTAGAGGCGATAAAAGAAGCTAGATAAGGGAACACTCCCTTATCTTAACTTTTATCTTCAAGAAGCAAGGAGACAATCTCCTCTTTATTACTACAAAAATTCCCGTTTTTTTGGATTAGAAGTAGATCTTTTGCTTTTTTATTTCGTGTGTGTATTTTTGCACTCTCTATTTCGATATCAAAATCATCCAATGTTTTTAAAATATACGCTAATAACCCTTTTTGATCTTTTGCATCGATTTTCAGTTCAGCAATATCATCAGTATGATCACAATCAATAGTGATTTGATGGGCTTGTATGCTTGGTTTTTTTAATCGAACAGTTTTTTCCATATCAAATGAGTGTTGCACAATATCTTCAATATACAACAGATCAGTTTGTTCTACAGTTTCATCAAAAGTGATTTCGAAAAATTTCTTTTCATCGAAGAGTTTAAAAATATTCATGGATTCGATATTGAGTATTTGTGAAAATTTACCCAGCATGTATCCAAGATTTAGTGGAACGGTACGGACAATTTGAATTTTGAGATGATCAGTATTGAGTATTTTATATTCAAAGTTTTCGACCCCATAAGCCCACAATCCAATATCCACAATATTGGCAGCTTTAAGTTTGAGAAAAATCTGGTTGGATTGTATTTGTAAAATCTTTTTACGTCGTAATACCGTTAAGTTCTGAAATGCTTTTGAATTTTTTATGGTATTTTGTTTGGCCACTACTCGAGTACTTTCTTTTAGAAGGTCAATATTGTCAAATGCAATTAATGCTTGTAAAAACAGTTCTCGCAAGAGGGAAGCGGTGGAACTTTTATAGATATTTTCCCCTACAGAGTTAATATCTGCATAGGTTAATACGTACAATAATCGTAAGGTTTGGGGTGTTTTCAGTAAGCCTATGAATTTTGAGACAACTTTTTGAGAGTATATATCTTCAGTGGTTGCAGTGTGACTCATTAAATTATGATAACGAATGATACGAGCACCTAATAGAGTCTGTTCCGCATCCCAACCAATCCCTTTTGCAAACTTTTTAAAAATATTTTCACCTATAATATGATGATCTCTAGATCGTCCTTTACCTGAATCATGAAATAAAGCTAATATTTTTACTAATGATTGCTCTTTGGGGCTTAGATCATTAAAAAGATTTTGAACAAATGTATCTTTGATATTTTCTACAAAATATAAGGTTTTTAAGGAGTGTATGTCTACTGGATGTCGATGGAATCCATCAAATTGCGGTTGGTTAATGATTTTTTTCATTGAAGGCAATACGGCTTGAAATAATCCAGCGTTGTAAAGTAGTTTCATGCTTGGATACAACACGGGCTTATGTAAAAAATGCAAAATTGTTTTTTTAAGCTCTTTGCTTTGTTTTGAATTCAGACGTGTTTTGCTTGCATTGTAGATGTAGGAACGATCAAATTGCTCTACTGTATTAGGAAGAGCCGTTAGCTCTTTGACTAAGTTCGAAAGTGTTTGATCTTTACGATGAAAGGAGCTGTATAAAGTATTGTCACAAATATACAGATTTTTTTTGAATCGTAAAGCTCTTAATGTAGAAATATTTTGAGCTTCAAACAACAGTGATCGACTCATTCGTTTCACCACAATGGTGGAAAAATGATGAATGGTGTGTAAGGAGTGCAACAACTTAGAAAAACATTGTCTCTCTTTGGTTAATCGTACCGTATCTTTAAAGCCAAGACGAGAGCTAAGTTCGGGTAAAACATCAAAATTAACCACATCAAGTTTCTTTTTGGCAATCAGATGTAAGGCATTTCGAATCCTAAATACATATTCCAAACTGATACGGTAGTGAGAGTATTCTGCATCGCTGAAATATTTTCCACCGAGTTGTTTGACCATGCTTACACCGTATTTGGTGTTGGCAATCCAATAGTTAAGATTGGTTTCACGCATCCCACCATACCCATCTTTGATATTGGGTTGCATCGACAAAGGATTTTTGAGTAAGCGTTGTTTATGCTCTTCGAGTTTTTCAAGTATAAACTCTTTTTGTTTGTATTGTCGTATGTTGTACAATGTGGTTTCAAAAGCAAACCAGAGGTATTTTGAACCATAAATCAGACGTGATTCGATGATGGATGTTTTGATGGTGATATCGGTTTGCACCACATCAAAAACTTCATCAATCTCATGCACACGATGACCAAGTTGAAGTCCTGCATCCCAAGCAAGGGTGAGAAAGTCTTCCAAGATGGGTTTGATGTTGTAGCCAGGAATATCTTTGTATAAAAGCATCAGATCAATATCACTGTAAACGCACAATTGCTCTCGCCCATAACTTCCAAGGGCTACGAGTGTGATAGGTACAGAGGAGCTCATGGGTTGAAAATCACCAAAATGTTTTCGTAAGATATATTTGTACAATTGCTGGATAAATTGATCAATTGCTTTGGTGTGTCTGACAAAGAAATCTTTCCCTTGCGTTTGATTAAACGTTTCATCCAGATTGTTTAAATACTCTTTGATAGCAGTTTTGAACAGTTTGGAGATCTCAAAATCATCTGCTTTTTGTTCGATTAGGGTTTCTATATCTATTTTGAGTTGATTTATCATCTTAGAGCAACTCTTTATGAAGATCAAGCTTCTTTCGAAGTGTGATACGATTTAATCCCAAATGTTTTGCCATTTGCAATTGACTTTTGTATTGTTTTTGCGCAGCTTTAAGAAGTGGAGCTTCAAATAGATACGAAAAATCTCGATAATTATTTACGCCTTCAAAGTGTTCCTCAAAATAGTTTTCCAATAACATCATCATCTCATTTTCCCCTATGCTTTCAAACAAATAGGAAAAATAGATCGATTTGCGTAAAGAGTGCGCGTTGTTACTTGTATTGATGATGAGTCGTTTTGGCTTTTGGCCTTCCATACCAAGGACCAAAGCAGCCTCTTTTGAAAACTTATTTGCCAGTGGGCGGATATCTGCTTCTCGTTGTTTAAGTGGTGAGATCTCAATGGTAATGGTAAACAGTTCATGTAAACTTGGATGCACACTCTCTTTGGTGGATAAGCCAATCAATCGGATAGGCTGCTGATCTAGCCAAGTTAAAATAATATCCATATTGGAAAGGGTATCAATATTTTGCACAATCACCGTAGAAGTGGTTTGAAAATTTTTATTGTGTTCAACCTCCTCTTGCAATACTTTTGCCTCGATTATGGTGGCTTGAGGGTCTATTTGTTGGGCTAGGCTCTTTTTCCCAGTACCACTTTGACCTAAAATCAAGGCATGAACTTTGAGTGTTTGTAAAATCAGCGCAGAATTGTACGCTTCTTTGAGCAAAGCGGAGTGAGCAATAAATGGTGTCTCGTGCATAAATCATCCTAAATTTAAAAATAAAATTGTTTACAAAGTATACAGTATTTGATATGAAAATACTCTTGACACGATGTATCTTTTATGTTATACTCGTATCAATGAAAAATTTGTCTTTCTTTATGAATTAAAGAGGCGCATGAGCAAGGGATTAATTACCCCTTGCTTTTTTTATGCCCTCATAGTTCATAAAGAGGAGGTAAAATGGACAAGTTTTTCATAATTTGATGTTTATCATTACAAAACTATATTAGAGCCTTGGGGGATCTCTTAAATCTCCCCCACCTCCTTTTTGAAATTTAAAATATATTAAGGATTTTTTCATGAATACCATCACGCTTAACCAACCACTTGACATGCACCTGCACCTAAGAGACAATGCAATGCTCGAACTCGTAGCTCCATTGACAAGTAAAACATTTAGTGCTGCAATTATCATGCCCAATCTTGTGCCTCCTGTAGATACAAAAGAGGCAGTTTTGGCGTATAAAAATAGAATCATGGATGCCATTGAGCAAAAAGATTTTAGCCCTTACATGACCTTGTTTTTTAAGCCTTACACCAAAGAGTTTTTACAAAGTGTTCAAGATGAAATCACCGCGATTAAATTGTATCCTGCAGGAATCACGACAAATTCTGAAGGGGGAGTAAGTGTGATTGATGTGGATACGCTTCGTCCTACACTTGAAGCCATGAGTGAACTAAACATCCCTTTATGTATTCATGGTGAAACCAATGGTTTTGTGATGGACAGAGAAAAGGAGTTTGTACCTGTGTATGAAAGCTTGGCGCAAAATTTCCCAAATCTCACCATCATCATGGAACACATCACTACCAAAGACAGCGCAGATCTGTTGGATAAATACGATAACCTTCATGCAACAATAACCTTGCATCATCTGTTGATCACTTTAGATGATGTTGCAGGTGGTATGCTTCAGCCCCATCTGTTTTGCAAACCCATTGCAAAACGACCACACGATAGAGAAGCACTTTTGAATCTTGCACTTAAAGCGCATCCAAAAGTGATGTTTGGAAGCGATTCTGCCCCACATCCACAACACGCAAAAGAGAATTGTGGTTGTGCAGCAGGAGTGTTTACGGCTCCTATTGCACTGCAAGTGTTAGCCCAACTGTTTGAACAGCATGATGCTTTGGAAAATCTTCAAGCGTTTATCAGTGATAATGCACAAAAAATATACGATATAAAAGTACCCAATAAGCAAATCACTTTAGAGAAAAAAGATTTTATTGTACCTTCTATCTATACACTT
>JAYEFX010000296.1:0-4738 GCA_034658775.1 Campylobacterota bacterium | reverse complement strand
TCAAACCTGCAATAAAGTAAATTTAGAATATCACTTTGAAAAATTTGAGTATGAATTTGAGTTGTGTCAGGAGTGTCAAACCCTTCTGGAATATTCATTAGCAAGGCTCAAAGAGTGTCCTCATGACGAGAAACCACGTTGTCGAACGTGTCCAACCCCCTGTTATGAAAAACCGCAATGGAAACAAGTAGCCAAATTGATGCGTTACAGTGGTATACGCTTTGGACTGCTTAAAATTAAAAGTATATTTAAAAAATCAAAAAGTTAAAACAAAGATACAGCGTGAAAAAAATTATAGATTCAAAACTCAATCATATCAAAAATGTTTTGCATGGATTTTTCCTTGCAATTGGAACCACTGTTGCGGAGGCACATACTATCTTGCCCATTATAGTCAGCCATTTTGGTGGAGGTGCGATTGTGATTGGATTGTTCTCTTCTTTATTGAGAGGTGGTGCGATTGCAGTTCAACTTTATGCTGCTTTTCATGCGCAAAGTTATCCTTACATGCTAAAATATCTTCGTCGTGTTTTTGTAGCACGATTTTTATCGTGGTTTTTTATTGGTGTGGCAATTATTGTTCTAGGGGATGAATATCCAACGGCAACACTTTGGTGCATTGGTATTGGTCTGTTTTTATTTTCATTTTCTGCAGGGTTTGGAGCGATCTATTTTAGAGAGATTGTGGCTAAAGTATTTTCGCACAAATTTCGAGGAAAGACCATGGCTACGCGGCAATTTTTTGCCGCATTTGCTTCGATTATGAGTGGATTAGCCGCAGGGATTGTACTGGAGTATTATGAAGCACCGTTGAGTTATGGGATTTTATTTATTGTGAGCACGTTTTTTATGGGATTTGGTTATCTGGCTTTTGGAATGATCGAGGAACCCATCAAAGAAAAGGTGGCAAAAAAAGAGAAATCGTTTCGTTTATTTTTAATCAATGCTTGGGCAACACTTAAAGGTGATAAAGATTTGCAGGTACAAATAGCAACATTTTTAAGTGCTTATTCATATCTGTTTGCTTTGCCATTTATCATTATTGATGCACAAAGTAAGATTGACTTAGATGGTACGGCAATTGGACTGCTGATCACCGTGCAGATGACAGGATCAATGCTCAGTAATATATTATGGGGAAAACTCAGCTCCCAAGGACTGAATCGACGTATTACCCAGATCACCCTTAGCACACTTATATTGTGTATTGTTATGGCATTTTTTGCAAACAGTTTATATTGGTATTTGGTGATTTTCTTTTTTGTGGGAACGGCAATGGATGGGAATCGATTGGCTTCTGGAAATCTTATTTTGATTATTGCTCCAGAGGAAAAACGTCCTGTGTATACAGCACTTCAGACCAACATCATGTCGTTTGGTATTTTCTTCTCTATCTTGGGGGGAGTGATATTAGCAGCTACTTCGTATGAGGTGTTGTACAGTTTTACGATTGTTTGTTTGTCTTTGTCTCTGTTTTTATCGTTTAAGCTAAGGGATCTGGACTCACTTACTTAAGCGTATAAGCCAAATCAATGCAGGCTTGTAAAGAGGTGTTTTGTGCAATATGAGGTATCACCTCTTTGGGGAAATATTGTGCAGTAGTATCTCCAATAGCGATGGCATGATAGCTTTCATCCCACGTAAAATTTTTAAAAAAACACTCTATGGTAGACGGAGATGAAAAAATGATGATAGCGTTTTTTTCAGGTTGTTCTTTTTTGCTGTAATTTTTACATTGCGTTTCATAAGTGATAAGCTCATCACAATCAATTTTGTGTTGTTCTAAAATCTCAAGTAATTTTGAAACCACCTTTTTCCCTCTTACGTACAATGCTTTTTTATGTTTGAGTAAAGGAATAAGCTCTTGGGCAAAGTCATTGCCATGACCAGATTTCCCTGTAAAAGCAAGTGTTCCTTGATGTTTTTGAATCACTTTTGCCGTTTGGGGTGCGATGGCGTATGCAGGAATATTGTGCCATGATGCATCAAGAGTATCTAAAGTTGCAATAGCATTTTTAGAGGTGAAAATTAATGCCTCGTAAGCACTTAAATCAAGCTCTTGTTCTAGTGTTTTTATCCCTATAACAGGAAGGTTGTTGACCCCTTCCATATTTTTATCACTAAGAAGATAAATTGTTGACATTACATCTGCAGTTTGTTCAGTTTGTTTTGAATGTAGTTTTTAACATCATCATAGATGATGGTTTCTCTAAAGTCTTTAAATTTTCCACCGCTGGCATTTGGGTGTCCACCCCCACCAGCTATTTTTGAAGCCATGATTCCTACGTTGATTTTATCATCCGCTCGAAATCCAACATGTCCACGACGACCCACATCAATAAAAAAGTCAAAGTCGGGATTGGCTTTTAAGAAGGCATTTGCAGGAATGGAGATGGAACCTAAAGTGTAGGTTAATAAACCTTTATGCTCTTTGTAGGTTACGGTAAATTGTTCTTTGTACTCTTCAAGTGTGTCGACTAGATAATGCGCGCTTAGATTAGCAATGGTGTTGTTTTCATGCGTTCGTTGTAAAAATCTTTTTTTGATACCATGTATTGCATCATCTAGTGCAATGTGTCGATTGGGTACTTCTAAAAACTTAGCAGCTTCTTCAAGAAGATAGAGTCGATAGTTTCGATTAAGATCTGCAAACAATGTGGCATTGATCTCTTGAGCTTTAGAGATCAACAGTAGCAACACTTTTCCAAATTCAAAATCATGCGTTTCATCATCCAACCAGATATCAATCGCATTGATGCAATCGACCATTGGTGCAAGCCAAGAATCTATTTCTGATTTTCCGTGGTGTTCAATAAAGTATTCATAAACAATTTTAGTAGCACATCGTTGGGTGTCTAAATAGTACCAAGTGGGATGGTTCTGGGCACTTTTTTCACCTGTTGCATGGTGATCAAGAAGTTGCAGCTTGATGCTTGCTCCATCTTCATTGAGTCTATTTACAGTATTGTTTAATCCTTTTGCTTCGTCAGTTGTGAGGTTTAAATCACTAATAAGTAAGAAAATCTCCTCATCTAAATGAGCATTTATATCTTCGATGATCATCTCCAATGAAAGCTTTACTTCCAATCCATAGTTGGCATTGTAAAATTGTGCATCATTAAAGTATTGTTTAGAGATGAGTTGACATCCGTATCCGTCTAAATCTGTGTGTGAGAGGTGGTAAAATTTCATTGCATAATATCTTTGAGGGTAAGGTCTTTTAAAAATGTGTTGATTTTATCTTGAAGGTTATTCAACAAGGGCCAAATGGTACAACAATTTCCTTTTTGTGAGGGACAACTCTGCATGGAAGGAGAACATTCAAACACTGATGGTGCTTTATCTTCAGCTGCTGCTGTGATTTCCAGTATGGTAATTTTATCACTTGGTCGGGCTAATTTAAATCCCCCGTTGATCCCTTTGAAAGAGTTCAGAATATCTTCTTTACTTAATGCTTGCATTATTTTAGCAAGAAAAGATTTTGAGATATTTAACTCTTTGGATAAGGCATCAACATTGACAGGGTTTTCACTTCGAGCAATGACAACCAATGATAAGAGTGCATATTCGCTTTTTTTTGTAAGCAGCATAAATTTCCTTCTGTATAGTGGAAAGATTTTACACAAGTTTATGTAAGGAAAAGGTTAAAAATATAAAGTAGGGTGGGGAGTTTAGTAAAAAAGGAGTAAATCTGTCTGATTTACTCCAATAGAGGAATTATTTAGCTCTAATTCCTAATGTTGCTACAAGAGTTGTAAATCTAGTGTAGTCTGATTTTTTCAAGTAGTTAAGAAGTCTTTTTCTTTTTCCTACCATTTTAAGAAGACCTAATCTTGAAGAGTGATCTTTCTTGTTTGTTTTTAAATGCTCAGTCAATGTTTTAATTGTTTCACTTAATACTGCGATTTGCACCTCTGGTGAACCTGTATCACCTTCTGTTCTTTGGAATTGTGCAATAATACTTGCTTTTGTTTCCGTATCTAAAGCCATAATGACCTCCTGATGGGTATAATAATCTCACTTTATTTCAAAGTGGATGCGAATTATAGTTAAAATAAATAAAAACCAAGCTTAAACAAAGATTGGATAAAATCAATACAATCAACAACACAAAGGATAGAAAAATATGCAACATTTAATTACTACTGAGGACTTTAGTAAGCAAGAGATTATCGAACTTTTTGATGATGCAAGCATGTTTTCAGATTTACAATCAAGCTCGTTGCTCAAAGGTAAGTTAGTCGTAACTTTATTTTTTGAGAATTCAACACGAACACGAAGCAGCTTTGAGATTGCTGCAAAACGTTTGGGTGCTGATGTTGTGAGTTTGGATGTAAGTACAAGTTCAAGTTCAAAAGGTGAAACAATTTTTGATACAGTAGCAAATTTAGATGCGATGAAACCTGATGCTATCATCATTAGGCATTCTGAGTGTGGATTGCCTGCAAGTTTGATTGAGCATGTAAGTTGCCCTATTTTAAATGCTGGAGATGGTATGAATGCACATCCTACACAAGCTTTACTTGACTTATACACTATGTATAAGCATTTTGATGCCCAGTTAGAGGGTAAAAAGCTGGCTATTGTTGGAGATGTTATCACTTCAAGGGTGGCTGCTAGTAACTTTAAATTGTTGCCACGATTTGGTATTGATATGACCATTGTGGCACCGGATTGTTTTATGCCAAGCGGTGATGAATTTAAAAAAGCCACTTTACTTAATGATGTTATAGAGGAT
>JAYEFX010000295.1:0-4772 GCA_034658775.1 Campylobacterota bacterium | reverse complement strand
CTTTTTACGCTACGCAACCAATCCAAAAAAGTGGAATGAAAAAGGGATCGATGCGAGCGATGCTAATTATTGGATGGATGTGGATCAGTATATTGGTGGAATTGAACATGCCATTTTACACCTTTTATACGCACGATTTTTTACTAAAGCGCTAAACACTCTTGGTTATACAAAGTCAAAAGAGCCATTTAAAAAACTTTTGACTCAAGGTATGGTACTTAAAGATGGGGCAAAGATGTCCAAATCCAAAGGAAACGTAGTTGACCCAGATGCCATTGTAGAAAAATATGGTGCAGATACGGCACGATTGTTTATGATGTTTGCTGCACCTCCAACCAAAGAACTTGAATGGAATGATTCAGCTGTAGAGGGTGCGTATCGATTTATTAAGCGTTTGGCTGAACGAACACAAAATTTGACCGCTGATGCAGTTGATTCTTTTGAAAGTATTGATCACAGTACGCTTAACAAAGATGAAAAGCAAGCACGATTAAAAATATATGAAGCGTTGAAGAAATCGGATGAAGTGATGAATAAAACGTATGCATTCAATACCTTAATCGCATCAAGCATGGAAGCGATGAATGCTTTACAAAATCAATCTAATCCACTCATTTGGGCAGAGGGATATTATATCTTAAGTAATATTTTAGAACCCGTGATCCCACATCTGTGTTGGCACATAAGTGATGAATATTTTTCACGAAAAAACTTTGATAATGAGCTTCAAGTAAAAGAGGAAGTTTTTGCATTGGATTCTATCCCTTTAGCCGTAACCATTAATGGTAAAAAACGGTGTGAAATTGAAGTTTCTCCACAAGCTAGTAAAGAAGAGATTTTAAGTCTTGCAAAAAGTGCAGCAGCCAAATGGCTCGAAGATAAACAACTCATAAAAGAGATTGTTGTACCAAATAAATTGGTGAATCTGGTAATTAAAGGCTAATGATGAAACGTGTCCACAGTATTGTCTTTGTAGTGTTGCTGTTGATTGTAACGGGGTGTGGTTATAAACCCGCTTCATGGTATGCAAAACAAGCGATACATGGAGATGTCTTTGTTGATGTCACTATTGATGTGGTTGATCCACGAAATACTGTGTTGATCAAAGATGCGATGAATGAAATAGTCGTAAGTAAATTTGGATCAAAACTTACTGCAATCAAAAAAGATGCGGATACGGTTATTAATTTAAAGTTAGGGAAAGTAAGCTTATCTGAGATCCAGTATGATCAAGTGGGTTATGTACGCTTGTACAGAATTGTTGTTCCCGTTGATGTGCAGTATACCAATAAGAAAAAAGCAGGAAAATTTACCGTAAGAGGTGATTATGACTTCTCTATTGGTGATGACACGGTGATCTCAGATGCAAAACGATTTGAAGCGATTCGGCAAGCAGCATCCAATGCGATGGATGAAGTTATCTCAAAATTGGCAATTCAATCGTATAAAAAATAAACCATCAATGCGCAAAAATATTTTTGATTTTTTGGAGCATAAAACACTTTATTACGATAAGATAGATTTTAGTATTGTTCATCAAGCATGGGTATGCATAGCTTCCCATGTTCAACTCCCTTATGTTATACATATTGTTGGAACCAATGGCAAAGGGACTACTGGACGCTATTTAGCCTCTTATTTAGAGCAAATTGGAAAAGATGTATTGCACTACAGTTCTCCCCATATTGTTGAATTTAATGAACGTATATGGATAAATCAACATAATGTATCCAATGAACAATTGCAAACGGCTCATGTCGCTCTTTACCATTACCTTTCATCTGAATTATTAAACAAGCTAACCTACTTTGAATACAGTACATTATTAGCCTTATACTTAAGTTCACAACGTGATTATTTGATTTTAGAAGCGGGTTTAGGTGGGGAGTTTGATGCTACTAATGTGGTAAAAAATGATTTAACCTTGGTTACAACCATTGGTTTGGATCATCAATCCTTTTTAGGGGATACCATTGAAGACATAGCCATGACCAAGATGCGCAGTTGTGATACGGCAATGATTGTAGGGCATCAACAAAGTGATGAAGTGTTGAATTTGGCGCAAACTTTTGAAGATAAAGATAAAAAAGTACACAGTGTCGATCATTTTAATTTTCCAGTGTACATAAACAAAAGCATCCCTTTATATTTGCATAAGAATATTGAACTTGTAATGGCAACGTTGAATTTTTTAAATATCAAGATCGATACAAATTTTTTTAATACAATTAAGATGCCAGGTCGATTTGAAAAAATTAATAGTCATATAATTGTAGATGTTGGGCATAATCCTTTAGCTGCACAAGAGATCGTAAAGAGTTTTAGTAATAACAAAGTGACATTAGTTTATAATAGCTACGCAGATAAGCAGTACCAAGAGGTACTAAAAATATTAAAACCAATAATAAAAAAATTAGAAATAATAATAATTGATGATCAACGTATGGTTTCAAGTGATGTTTTAATCAACATTGCAAAAAAGGAAAATATTCCTGTATCAATATTTAAGCAGATTGATGATCAAAAAAAATATTTAGTTTTTGGCTCATTTTTGGTTGTAGAAGAGTTTTTAAAGAAGGTAAATGAAAAATAGATTACTTATTACAGTATCCGATGTAGAGGGTACTAAAACATATAATATTCATAAATTTGTGCGACGATTTGCATGGATGGCAGTGTTGGGTATTTTAATTATTCTTGGTATCAGTTTTTGGTACATAAATTTTTTGGACACTGAAGTTCGAATTATTGATCAAAAAAAAGAAACATTGAGTGCACAAAATGAAGTGTATTCTTTGCAAATAGAAAAAAAAGTTAAAGAGATTGATTCTTTGGGATCAAAGTTAGAATATCTTGAAGATGCTTTGGGTATTAAAGAAGATGATACTTTTGAAACGATTCAAAAAGCTGTTTTAGAACAGATGTCAAAAAAACAAAAAGAGTACATGCTTTCGGTGATTCCAAGTGAATCACCACTGAAAGAAACAATTTTTACATCAAATTTTGGATATCGAATTCATCCTATTAGTAAAAAAAGAAAGTTTCATCGAGGTCTTGATCTTAGAGCAAAAAGAGGTACAGAAGTATTTGCAACAGCAGATGGTATAGTCAAAAAGATACATAAATACAGAAGTGGATCATTTGGTCGTTTAGTAGTCATTGCGCATAATTATGGTTTTGAAACAGTGTATGCACATTTAAAGAAACTCAAGGTTGTACCTGGCCAAATTATAAAAAAAGGTGATATAATAGCTCTTAGTGGAAATAGTGGACGAAGTGCAGCGCCACATTTACATTATGAGGTACGGTATTTAGAAAAAGTATTAAATCCAAAAAACTTTGTATATTGGGATATTGACAACTACGACAGTATTTTTGAAAAAGAGAGGAGAGTTGAATGGCAATCTTTGGTAACGATGATAAGTCGACACAATGTAAGCCTGGTGCAACAGTAATAGCACAAGGAAGTTACATCATTGGTGGTATAAACACTGAGGGAACAGTTAATGTGGATGGTAAATTTGAAGGTGTTATCCTTGATGCGGATATTATTACTATTGGTGTAAAAGGCGAAATTATTGGGGATATTAAAGCCAATCATCTTATAGTAAGTGGGCTTTTTGATGGAAAAATTGATTGCAATGAGGTGCAAATTTTAGCCAATGGTAAAGTGATTGGTGAGATACGATATAACCGCTTGGTTATTGATCCTGAAGGTTCTTTTGAGGGGATGGGATACAAAAAAAATTCTTCATTAAAAAGTACCTATTCTGAAGTGAATCAAAAAATTAACAATATCGTGATGAGTCCAAAAAGTATCACTTACGATCATAATGACGAAGCGTGAAAAACTAAACAATCTTTATCTTCAAAAGAGAAAAATTGAAGAGGAGATAAGCGTATTGGAGCAACAGCTCCAAACTTCAAACTCCCCTAGCGTACAATCTTTTACAAAAGATGAAAAAATTGATCTTTTTGAGTCTTTATTTATTGGAAGATTTGATATTTACGCAAAACTTTGGCAAAATAAAGAGGGTACTAAAAGCCGTTATTACCCCGTCACAAAAACATTTCAGAGTGATGACTATATCCCTTTGAAATCTGAACAAATTGAGTTGCATTTACGTGGTGAAATAGATATTGCCAGCTACATGATAGCGTATAAAAATCAATCTAAGTATATGGTGATTTGTTGTGATGCGGTGTATTTGAACAATTTAAACAGGGTTCTAAAAAATCTTAAAATCTCTTTTTGTTGTGAATATCATGATGAAAAACAGCATCGTATATGGATCTTTTTTAATGAATTTATTAATCTCAGGGTTGCGCGTGCGTATGTGAGTAAAATTTTAACTCAAGCACAATGTGAAGCTAAAATTCTTCCTAAAGAAGATTTTTCCAATCAAAGTAATTTAGGCTCAATGATCGCTTTGCCATTGCAACGAAAAGCACGAGAACAAAACATGCGTTGTTTTGTGGATATAGATTCAAACAGTATTATTGATGATCCTTGGGAGATGTTTTCTTTAATCCAAAAAGTATCTTTGGAACAAATCCAAACACTGATCAATATTGAGGATATCAATACCCAACTTGAACCTTTGATTCAAAATGAGCTTGTGTTTCCAGCTCAATTGGAACTTACTTTATACGATTATATCTATATACCTTTACAAAATTTGGGTAAATCATTGATTGAACATCTTAAGCGATTTGCTATGTTTGAAAATCCTCAAATTAAAATTTTACAACAACTTCGTAAACCATTGTAC
>JAYEFX010000294.1:0-4779 GCA_034658775.1 Campylobacterota bacterium | reverse complement strand
ATATACGAACATACGATACGGACAACTCCTATAGACAATGGGCAAAAAATCATAAATTTACATCACTGATCTCTTTTCCATTAAAAAAAGATTCTGTATCAGAAGTTTATGGTGTTGTAGTTGTTTTCTCTTCTAGAAAAGAGGGATTTGAAATAGAAGAGATCTCTATGCTTGAGGAGTTAAGTGGAGATATTGGTTTTGCGGTTAACTCTTTTAGACAAAATGATGAGATTGAAAAACTACACAATGAAAAAATAAGAAACTATGAAGAAACAATTTTGGCTTTTATAAAGATGATTGAGGAGAGAGATCCTTATACTGCTGGACATACTGCGCGAGTAGCTAAATATTCTAAAATGATTGCAACAAAGATGGGCTATGCTAAAGATGAAGTTGAAAAACTGTACCAAGCTGCGATACTTCATGATATAGGAAAAATATCTACACCTGATTCTGTATTGCTTAAACCATCTCATCTAAATAAATTGGAGTATCAATTAATACAACAACATGTAAAAGCAGGTTATGAGATGCTTAAGGATGTAGAGTTTTATCATGAGTTGATAGAGATCATGAGACATCATCATGAACACTATGATGGCAATGGTTACCCCAATGGACTTAAAGGTGATGAGATACCTGAACTATCCGCAATTATGGCTGTAGCTGATGCTTTTGATGCAATGACAAGTAATCGTATCTACAAAAAGTGTAAAAGTGTAAAAAGTGCTATAGATGAACTTATAAACTTAAAAGGGAAACAATTTAATCCAAAAGTTGTAGAGGTTGCTGTTGAAATATTCAAAGATATCAAAATTGATTCAACAATAAATCAAAATCCAAAAACAATAATAGAAAATGAGAGGTTGGCATATTATTATAAAGATTCCCTAACAAACCTTTATAATGAAGATTATTTAACTGTACTTTTAAATCAAAAAGATTTTAAACAAAAATATATGCATGGTTATTATATAACCATTAATGAAGAAGAAACTTTGCACAGTATAGCAGAGGAGTTGCTTGACAAAAGTAATAGTATCATGCCTTTTAGGTACAAAGAAAATAGTATTATTATATTTAGTGACAAGCAACACGATATTGATCTGTTTATTAAGTCAATAAAAAATAGACCAAATATTCAACTGGATAAAATAGATTTAAAAAACAATGCTATAAATACAATATCTGAACTTTTACATTCTATTCATTACAATTAAAAGACTAATAACCCTCTCATTCCATCAATAAACATCTGAACAGACAACATAAGAAGCAACATCCCCATGAGTTTTTCCAATGCACTCAACCCTTTATCTCCTAAAAATTTATACAATACAGGAGACAGATACAAGATCAAAGAGGATACAAACCAGGCAATAATAAGCGAAACAAACAATGACCAAAATGATGCAGAATAGGTTTTGGTCATTACCAATAAAGTAGCCAATGCAGCAGGTCCTGCAATCATTGGAATAGCAATGGGTACCATAAAAGGTGCTCCAGAACCAAAAAGTGTAACATTTCCTTTTTCACCTGGAAAAATCATTTTTAATGCAATTATAAAAAATATTACTCCTCCAGATATCGTTACAGAAGCCGTTTCAAGATGAAATATATTTAGAAAAGATTCTCCAAAAAAGAAAAACAATAATAAAATTGCCAATCCAAAAAGAGATTCTCGAATGATAATATTTCTTTTTTTATTTTTATCCACGTCTTTTAAAATTGCAAGTATCATTGGAACATTTCCAAATGGATCCAGCACAAACATCAATAAGATTGCTGTTGATATGATTGAAAATTCTGCACCCATAAATACTCCTTCTAAATTAACTTATGTATTGTAGCACTTTATAATAAAGAAATGGCTATAATCCCCCTAATATGAACACTACAAATAGAATATACTTAAACAATCAACAAACCATTGATTTCACTTTTAAACAGAATCGTCACGATTTTATTGTAAATGAAATTCCACTGCAACCTTTTTCTAAAGACAAAGGTAAATACTTAATTTTGCACATCAAAAAAGAGTTTACCTCTACTTGGGATCTTCTTAACCGTATTGAAGAAGTTTTGGACATTCGATCCAGTGAGATTGGTTATGCAGGTCTTAAAGACAAAAATGCCACCACAACTCAATACATCAGCTTACCCATGCGGTTTTCAAAAGATATTGAGCAGATTCAAACCAAGCATATTAAGATTATTGGAAAATACAAACATTATGAAAAACTCAAAATTGGTGATTTAAAAGGCAATGCTTTTACTATAAATCTACTCGATGTCAAAGCTGAAGATTTACCCACAATCTATCAATCTTTGTCCAAAATCCAAAAACATGGCATGCCCAACTATTTTGGTTTTCAACGATTTGGTACGGATGGAAACTTTGACTATGCCAAAGCAGTTGTATATGGCGATGAGATCATCAACGATCATAAGCTTAAGCGGATGATGATAAGTGCCTATCAAAGTTACTTTTTCAATGCTTGGCTCGCCCATCGAGTAGACATTTCTAGGGAAAAAGGGCTGAATCGCTTGGAACTTCTTGAAGGAGATATCGCTTTTGAATACTCTTCAGGAAAATCATTTGCTGCACAAAACACACCAAGCATACAAAACAATTATAAACAAAAGTTGCTTTGCCCTGCTGGATTGTTACCAGGAAGAAAAGTAAATCGAGCAACACGTGATGCCCGTCAAATTGAAGAACAATACGATGATGAATATATCCATGACAAAGGTTACAGAAGAGCTTCATGGATCTACCCACAAAACATCAAAAATAAATACAATGAAAAAGAAAAAGTTTTACAACTCCAATTTGAACTGCCAAAAGGTGCATACGCAACTGTACTTATCGAAAACTTAGCCAATAAAATTATCAAAACTGCTTAGGACAACAATGACAAACTCAATTAAAATTTTCAATGCCAAACAAAACAATTTAAAAAATATCAATCTAGAGATACCAAAAAATAAACTTATCGTTTTTACAGGACTTAGTGGTAGTGGAAAATCTACGTTAGCCTTTGATACTTTATATGCAGAGGGACAAAGACGGTACATAGAATCTTTGTCTGCATATGCCCGACAGTTTTTAGATAAAGTAGGTAAACCAGACGTTGAACGTATTGAGGGGCTTACTCCTGCTATTGCTATTGATCAAAAAACCACCTCCAAAAATCCTCGCTCTACTGTAGGGACCATTACTGAGATTTACGATTATTTTAGATTGCTGTATTCACGAGTGGGAACGCAACATTGTCATAAGTGCAGTAAGCCTATCTCTCAAATGAGCTCTTCAGATGTCATTGAACAAGTTTTGAAACTTCCAACAGATGCTAAATTGGTCATTCTTGCACCACTTATCAATCGTAAAAAAGGTACCTTTGCTGATCTTCTTGAAAGCTTAAGAGGAAAAGGTTACGTAAGAGCTATGATTGATGGTGTAATGGTGCGACTTGATGAAGATATTGAATTAGCAAAAACTCAAATGCACACCATCAAAGTAGTGATTGATCGAGTTGTGGTCAAAGAGGAAAATCGTGATCGTATCGCACAAGATGTTGAAAAGGGTCTTAAAGAGAGTTTTGGAGAACTTGAAGTTGAGATCATCAATCATAAAGATTTAGATTGTGAGCATCATGTTCACTACAGTGAACACATGGCATGTTTTGATTGTAAAATCTCATTTGAACCACTTGAGCCTTTATCGTTTTCTTTTAATTCCCCAAAAGGAGCCTGCCCCACTTGTGATGGTTTGGGCATACGATACACACTTGACATGAAGAAAGTTATTAATGGTGAATTATGCATTGATGAGGGTGCCATTAAAGTGATTTATGGATTCAACAAAGGATATTACTTTAAGATGCTTAAAGCTTATTGTGATGCGGCTAATATTGACACTACCATCCCTTTTAAAGAGCTTGAAACTCATCAACGAGGAGCAATTTTACACGGTGGAGTTGAAGAGGCAAAATTTACATGGAAACGTCATCGACTCAAGCGAAAATGGGAAGGTATCGTCAAAATTGCTTACGACATGATCAAAGATGAAAAAGACTTAGGCGAATACATGACTGAAAAAATATGCGACAGCTGTGATGGTCATCGTTTAAAAGCATCCTCTTTAGCTGTTATGGTTGCAGGTCATCCTATTAGTGATATTATTGATATGCCCATTGAGGATTCACACAAATTTTTTCATGACCATTCTAATTTTGAATATTTTGATAACAAATTTCAACTGATCTCCGCTCCAATTTTAAAAGAGATCCGTGAACGTATCTATTTTTTAAACGATGTTGGGTTAGGCTACATTACTCTTGGACGAGATGCACGAAGTATCTCTGGTGGGGAAGCACAACGTATTCGTGTTGCATCGCAAATTGGATCAGGTCTTACAGGCGTCATGTACGTATTGGATGAACCCTCCATTGGTTTGCATGAACGCGATACGCAAAAGCTGATCAAAACACTCAAAGCCTTACAAGAAAAAGGAAATACAGTCATTGTTGTTGAACACGATAAGGAGACAATGGAAGCGGCTGATTATATTGTGGACATTGGTCCAAATGCTGGTAAATATGGGGGAGAGGTTGTTTTTGAAGGAACAATGAAACAACTTCTAAAAAGTAAAACCCTTACAGCTCAATATCTAAATGGTAAAAAACAGATTAAATATTATCACCGTAGAACTCAAGAGCATTTTATAGAGATTCAAAATGTGACGATCAATAATATCAAAGATTTAAGTGTTCAAAT
>JAYEFX010000293.1:0-4872 GCA_034658775.1 Campylobacterota bacterium | reverse complement strand
GTTACTGTGTACAGTATCTGCAACCTCTGCGTATCTTGGAGGGTATTCATTTATTGCCTCTGTTACGCTTGGGTTGGCGATGTTTCTTGGGTGGTATTTATATTATGGTTTTGATCCACGAGAGGATAAAATTGAGGGTTATGATAGCACACAATCTGCACAACGTATTATGAAATTGTTAATTCAAGCCAATGAAGATATTGAATTGATCAAGCACAGTGCAAAGAGTTGTCAGTCAAATTCAATTCAAACAGCTATGCATGCAATGGCAAATGCTTTTGAAAAGATTGTGTTGCACATTGAAGCCCAACCCGATGATTATGAGCGAGCTCGAAAATACCTGGTGAGTTATTTGGGTGAATTGCGTTCCATGAGTCAAACCTATATTAAATTAGAGCTTCAAAACAAAGCAGATGAGATGGAAGAATCTTTTTTATCTACATTAAACAGCAGTGTAGAAAAATTGGACAAACAGTATGAAAAACTTTTAGATGATGATTTGATGGATTTGGATATTAAATTAAGTGTCATGAAAAAACGATTAGAAAATGAGGATTAAAATATGAGTACCATAACGGATATTGCAAAGATTGATGTACAAGATGAACACGTTGTCAACACTATAGTTGAAAAGATTGATTTGGATAGCAGTTCAACTATTATTCAATTTGGTGCTGCCGCACAAGAGGAGGTTTCTACCGTATCTTCAGCGATGCTTGAAGGGGTTCGAGGTAAGGACATGGGGGAAGCTGGATTGCCTTTATCCAATATGATTGCTGCAATTAGAGGTTTTGATGTGGATGATTTGGATCCCAATAAAGAGCTTGGATTTTTTGATAAACTGCTTGGCAAAGCAAAACCTTTAGTTGTATTTTTAAATCAGTACGAAGATACCAAAGAGCAAATTGCTACCATCACGGATGAACTTGAAAAGCAAAAAGGTACACTGCTTAATGATATTGAATCTTTGGACAGATTGTATGATGCAAACTTAAATTATGTGCATGAGCTGGAGAATTATATTGTTGCAGGAGATAAAAAAATTGCACTCTTAGATGGTACTGATATCCCACTTCTTGAAACAGCTGCGAAGCAAAGTGATGCTATGCTTGATGCACAAGCACTTAAAGATTTGCGCAGTATACGGGATGATTTTGAACGACGCGTACATGATTTGATGCTGACTCGACAAGTTGCATTGCAATCACTTCCTTCAATCCGTCTAGTACAAGACAATGATAAAACACTTATAAATAAAATCAACTCAACTTTAGTAAACACTGTACCTTTATGGAAAAATCAGTTGGCGCAAACCATCACTATCTATCGTAATCAAAAAGCAGGAGAGGTGCTCAGTGATGCAATGGATCTAACCAATGAATTGCTTGAAGCCAATGCAAAAAACCTAAAAGAAGCCAATCGTCAAACGCGAGAACTTGCAGAACGAGGTGTATTTGATATCCAAAGTGTAAAATTGGCCAATCAATTGTTGATTGAAACGATTGAAGATGGATTAAAAATTGCAGATGAGGGTAAAATTGCACGTGCCAAGGCGGAGCAGGAACTTGTAGAGTTGGAACAAGAGCTTAAAGATACGTTGATATCAACTCATGCACGACAAGTTCAACTTGATGATAAACAAACAGTAAGTGAGGCATAAGATGGGATTTTTTGATAAATTACTTGGAGAGTTTATTGATGTTATTGATTGGGTGGACAACAGTGATGATACGATGGTGTATCGATTTGAACGTTATGATAATGAGATAAAATATGGTGCTAAACTCACGGTCAGAGAATCACAAATAGCGGTTTTTGTCAACGAAGGACAAATTGCAGATATTTTTACTCCTGGAATCTATGAGCTGCATACGAATAATATGCCTATTATGACCACATTAAATCATTGGGATCATCTGTTTGAAAGTCCCTTTAAAGCAGAGGTATATTTTTTCAATCTACGACAATTTGTCGATCTTAAGTGGGGCACAAAAAATCCATTAATGCTTCGAGATAAAGAGTTTGGTCCTGTACGTATTCGCGCGTTTGGAACCTACGGCATTCGTATCACAGATCCTGAAGTTTTTTTACAAGAGATTGTAGGAACCGATGGGTATTTTACGGTTGATGAGGTTGCTGATCAATTGCGTAATGTGATTGTTTCTCGATTTGCCAATATTATAGGATCAGCCAATATCCCTATTTTAGATTTGGCTGCAAATTATGAATTAATGAGCGGATTTATTGAAGATCGTATTGCTCCTGAGTTCAAAGCGTATGGTCTGGATCTAACGACGTTGTTGATTGAAAATATCTCCTTACCTAAAAACGTAGAAGAGGCATTGGATAAGCGTACGGGCATGGGATTAGCAGGAGATCTGGATCAGTACTTGAAATACCAAGCAGCAGAAGCATTAGGTAAATCAGGGGATGGTAGTAGTACAGCAGGAGATGCGATGAGCATGGGGATGGGCTTTGCCATGGCACAGCAAATGGCCTCTGGATTGAGTGCTCAAAACACTGCAACAGTGACACCTCCAGATATCCCAAAAGCACAAACCTATCATTTTGTTTTAGATGATAAAGCCAGTGCATCAATGACCCTAGAACAAATTAAGCGTTTCATCTTTGAAAATAAGATTACTCGAACAACATTAAGTTGGAAAGAGGGGATGAACGGCTGGGAAAAAGCTGAACGAATGGATGATTTAGTGGTACTGTTTGATAGTACTCCGCCTCCAATCCCTTAATGGTAGAGAATGAATAACGAACATATTTTCCCTTGTGATCAGTGTGGAGCAAAGCTTACTTTTTCTGTTGAAGAAGGGGAGTTACAGTGTCCGTATTGCGCACATATTAATCTAATACAACGACACTATACGCAGGTAGTTGAAAAGGATTATGAACAAGCTATTGAAAAACTGCACGATCTAGCGCAAAAAGATGATGGGATGCACGATGTAAAATGCCCCAATTGTGCTGCAACATTTGAGCAAGACAATAAGGTGTATGCCTCGCAGTGCAGTTTTTGTGGAACAGCTGTAGTAAATGAAGTTGCACTGTACCGACCCATCACACCCCAAGCTCTTTTACCATTTAGTGTTACACAAAATGAAGTAAAAGAGATTTTTAAAACATGGTTAAAAAATCATTGGTTTGCTCCTAGTAAACTTAAACACCACAGTGCTCAAGAAAGTAAAATAAAGGGGATATTTATCCCACATTGGACGTACGATACCAATACTTATTCACAATATGAGGGGAAACGTGGTGATGTGTATTATGAAAATGAGCGTTACACAACGAGGGTTAATGGACAAATAAAAATTCGTACACGAAGTGTCGAAAAAACCTCTTGGACAAGGGTGAGTGGAGATTTGAATAAATCGTTTGATGATGTTTTAGTGATGGCTAGCAATTCAATCTCGTATACGTTAAGCCATTGGGATTTAAGCAATTTGGTTGATTATGATAAATCTTATTTGAGTGGTTTTGAGAGTGAAGTATACAGTATTGAACTTGATGATGGTTTGGAGTTGGCAAAACAACAGATGCTGCTTGCAATAAAGCAGGATATCAAACGTAAAATTGGTGGGGATAAACAGCAAATCACCTCTTTAAGCAGTGATTATTTTGATATTACTTTTAAGCATGTTTTGCTTCCTGTATACAGTTCGAGTTATATTTTTGAAGATAAAGAATATAACTTTGTTGTCAATGCACGATCAGGAGAGATAAAAGGGGAACGTCCATACAGTAAAGTTAAAATTGTTTTTGCAGTATTATTGGCAGCATTGGCAGTAGGTGCAGTATATTATCTTGGGTGGTTTGAAAATTAGAATTTAGTAATAGTGATATGATGATCTTTACACATATCATACGTGATATTATTTAGCATCAATAGTCCAGTGATTTTAGCAACAACGGCATTGAATCTTTCACTGTGATCACAGTTACCTTTGCATGTAAGAATTAAATCTTCTTTATTAAAGGTGTAGCATTTGCACTGATACTCAGTAAGAATGTTGTCAATTTCTTCAATTAGATTTTTCATTTGAGTATTTTAGCGCAGATAAAATAAAATATAACTTTTATGTTACTATCATGTAACTTTTATGTCGTGAGCATACTTTATTTATGAAAACTATTAACATTGTATTAATACTAATGTATTATAATTCTTTTTTATAATAAGGAAGAAGCGTGAATTGGAAAAATAAAGTAGAGCATAAATTTGAGCATATTTCAGATTTTATTTTTGATAACAGAATAAAAGTGATTATATTTGTCCTAGCAGTTCTAGTAGCCATGGCAACACAGATGAAACATCTCACAGTGGATACTTCAACTGAAGGTTTTTTGCATGAAACTGACCCACTACGATTGGAATACGATAAATTTAGAGATCAATTTGGACGTGATGAAAAAGTACTCATTGCTATTCAAAGTGAAAATATTTTTACCATGAAATTTATCAATAAACTTTCAAAACTTCACAAAGAACTTGAAGATAACCTTCCGTATATAGAAGATGTTAATTCTTTGATTAATGCACGAAATACACGAGGAACAATTGATGCATTGATTGTTGATGATCTGTTTGAAGAGCTTCCAAGTGATGAAAAGGCATTAGCATTTAAAAAGAAACTTGCTATGTCTAACCCTTTATTTAAAGATTTGATTATGGATGAAGCAGGAACCATAACAACCATTGTGATTGATACGCAAACCTATACTTCGTTGGGAAAAGATGGCAAGCCTTTACCTGTAAGTGAAGAGGAGGATGAATTTGCCGATGAGGAAGATCTAACCGATACTTCAACTGAACCCAAAGAGTATCTAAGCGATTGGGAAAATGCACAAATTGTTCAA
>JAYEFX010000292.1:0-4908 GCA_034658775.1 Campylobacterota bacterium | reverse complement strand
TTATATCTAAAAACGATAAAGTTATCGATAAAGTTTTTTGATATCAATCTTGGAACCCCAATATCTACTCTTGATAGTGGTCGTGAATTTGTTGATAATTTATATAAAGCTATAAACTAATGATGCAAAATAAAACTTAAGTGAAGTTCACTTAAGTTTTGCTATAATAAAATATAAATAAATTACTGGAGTTCATTATGAAAACAATGTCAGTACAAATTCAAGATAATTATGTTCAAAAATTTATGAGTTATGTTAATAATCATAGTGAAAATATTACTATTTCAAAAGATAAAAATTTAGAACTTGACCCATATTTTTATGAACGACAAGAAAAATTACATCAAATTAGAAATGATGTTAAAAATGGTAATATGCGATTACTATCGCAAGAAGAATCAGACAATGAAATTGAATTATTTTTCAAAGAATTAGAAAAATAATTTATGACAATAACCAGAACACAAGAATATCAAAAAGAATTATTAGTAATTTTAAATTATATTGCAAATGATAAAATAACAGCAAGTAGAAAATTTAAAAAAGATTTAAATGAACAAATAGTTAATATCCCAAATTTTCCATGTAAATATAGAAAATCAATTTATTTTAATGATGAAAATGTAAGAGATATGATATTTAAAAAATATACTATAAATTATGAAATTGATTTAAATAAAAATACAATATTTATATTAAGTATATTTAACCAAAATAAACCATCATTGTAATAGCAGATACTTTCATTTATTGAGACGATATACCTTTATATTTCTAGCTTAAGTCTGCATCCCCAAGTTTGGAACTTGGGGACGAGGGATAAAGATTAGAATCTCCACCAGCAAAGTCTATTGGATCTTTAGCTGTCCATTTTCCGGTATAACTATCGTAATCTCTATACCCAAATCGAGTGAGTTTAGTATCAGTATCGTACAATCCACCTGCAAATCCAAAGGGTACTTTAAAACTTGGATTTGAATCTATTCGTATATTACCGTAAGTATCATATATAATTTCTTTAATGATATTGTGATTGGATACTGCTCTTAAGCTTCCAACTTGATCGTAGTGTAGATAGTATTTTGTATTATTTGAATTGGTAAACGATATTGGCATTCTAGTATTGGCATATTCAAATCTCTGTATTAGATTATCATCTTTATCATAGATGGCTAAGAGTGTTGTTAAATCTTTCCATAGGTATTTTTCTACTATTTCATTATCGATTAGTTTGGCTACTCTTTGATTGGAAGCATTGTGTTGATAAGTAATTGTTTTATGAGGAAGAATAACCTCTTTAAGTTCTCCTAAAGTAGAATAGGTATAGGTAGTGTTTCCTATTGGAGTTGTTTTTTCTTGTAAATATCCATCATCATCGTATCTGTAGGTATTGTTACCGTATACTTCAAGTTGATCATCTAAGGTATAATTTGCTGTTGTAGTTGTATTATTGAGCGTTGCACTTAATCTATTTCCATTAATATCATAAGCATACTCTTCTACTATAACATTGTCTTTTTGTACTTGTATAAGTTTTCCATTATCATCATAGGTATAATCATAGGTAGTTGTTGCATTATTTATAGTTTCTTTTTTTTGGATAATTTTACCGCCATTATCTTTAATGAGATCAAAGCTAAAGGTATTATCACTTTGAGAGATAAGTTCCCCATAGTTATCATACGTATACTCTTGCGTCAAACTTCCATCTGAAAGCATTTAAGAGTAATAATCATCTCAAATATGATATGATTAACTTGACTATTCGTCTCAACTTAGCTAAAATGTTTACAAATGAAAAATAATACAATAAAACAACCACAATGGATATGGGAATATAAAGAGTATCCAAACTTTACATATGATAGAGAAAGACTAGAATCTCTTATTCAAAAAATTACTCTTGAGCAAGGAAAATTAATAACATTCTTAAATGTAATGGATGATAATAATATTAAACAAACACAATTAAAAGCAATGGAAAATGAGATTATCTCAAGTTGTGCTATAGAGGGTGAAGTATTAAATAGAGATAGCGTAAGGTCTTCCATAAAAAAGAAACTAGGGCTTGAAGAAGATACTCATTATGCTAATAAAATTAAAGAAGATAATTATGTAGATATATTAATTGATGCTAATACAAATTATGAAGACGGTTTATCTTTAGATAAAATTTTTGGTTGGCATCATGCTATGTTTGAAAAAGGTTATAGTAATTTTAATAAAATAAATGTAGCATCATTTAGAGATTTAGGCGAGATGCAAATAGTATCAAGTGGCAATAGAAAAGATAAAGTTTATTATGAAGCACCACCAAGAGATATAGTAGAAAGTGAAATGGATATTTTTATCAATTGGTACAATGAAACCCCAGCAACTTTAATAAAAGCAGCTATTACACATCTATGGTTTGTAATCATCCATCCACTTGATGATGGAAATGGAAGAATCACAAGAGCAATAACAGATATGGTATTATCCCAAATAGAAAATTCCAAAGTATCAAAATTATATACGATGTCAAAAAGTATTAATGATGATAGAAAGGGTTACTACAATGCACTAGAACAAACTACAGGATATATTAAAAAAGATGATCCCCTAGATATTACATTTTGGTGTGAATGGTTTTTTAACACCCTTTACAGATCACTACTTGATGCTCGTAAATCATTAGACTACATTATAGATAAAACAAAATTTTGGGATCAACATAAAGATGATAATTTAAACGCAAGACAAACAAAAGTGTTAAATAAAATTTTAGACATAGGCAGTGAAAATTTCAAAGGTGATCTTAGTAAAAAGAAATATATTAAAATAGCTGATACAACCCCTGCAACCGCTTCAAGAGATATAGTGGAATTATTAGGAAAAGATTGTATAGAGCAAATTGAAGGAACTGGTGGTAGAAATATTAGGTATATTATAAAGTATGTATAGTTAACAATTTTACAAATAGTACATAAATAATTATTAGGAATAAAAATGAAAGTATCTCAAGCATTAATTGCGCGTAAATCTGTACGTGCATACCTTAAAAAAGAGGTTGAAAAAGAAAAAATTCAATTTATTTTAGAACATGCACGGTTCTGTCCTTCTGGTGTGAACATGCAACCATGGCAGGTTTGTGTGGTTCAAGGGGATAAAAAAATAGAACTTGAAAATAAACTCTTGGTGGCTTTTAAGAACAATCAAAAAGAGCTGATGGATTATGATTATTATCCCCTAGAATGGAGTGAACCGTATAAAAGTAGGCGAAAAGAAACTGGACTGTTGATGTATGAGACACTGAAAATTAAACGTGAAGATAAACAAAAGCAGTACGATCAATGGGCGATGAACTATAAAGCTTTTGAAGCTCCTGTGGTGTTGTATTTTTTTATTGACAAGAGTTTGGCAAAAGGGTCGTATTTGGACTATGGTATGTTTTGGCAATCCATAATGTTGCTGGCTTGCGAAGTGGGATTGACAACATGTCCACAAGCCAGTTTAGCGGAGTTCCCAAAAACGATCAAAAAAGAGCTTAGCGTACCAGAAGATAAAATACTTTTAGGTGGAATTGCCTTAGGTTATGAGGATAAAGATGCGCTTGTAAATAGTTATCGAACTTCACGTATCAAGGTGGAAGAATTTACAACATTTTATGAATAAATTTGATATAGTACGCTTATGAAAAATACAGATACTGATTATCAAAGTATATTAAATCAAATTGAAAAAGAGATACAACCATTTTTTGAACAAGGTGCTGTGGCGCAGTATATTCCAGCATTGAGCAATGTGGATCCTTATCAATTTGCTATGAGTATTACGTTGTTTGATGGCAGTAGTTACAGTGTTGGAAATTCAAAACAAAAATTTTCAATTCAAAGTATCTCTAAAGTATTTTCATTTACTCAAGCACTTAAAATATACAGTTCAAAAATGTTTGAACGTGTGGGAAAAGAGCCTTCAGGGGATCCATTTAACTCTTTAGTACAACTTGAATATGAAAATGGGATTCCAAGAAATCCTTTTATCAATGCAGGCGCACTGGTCGTAACAGATGCTTTGATTAATCACCATAAAAATAAAATGGATGCTTTTAATGGGGTAGTGGATCTGCTTAAAAATGTTGCTTATGATGAAAATATTGACTATAATGATGAGGTATATCAATCTGAATTGAATAATAAATATCGAAATCAATCTTTATGCAGCTTGATGAAAAGCTTTGGCAACATACATAATGATGTGGATGATGTATTGTGTACGTATTTTAAACATTGTTCCATTGAGATGAATACCGTACAACTCTCACGAGCAATGCTTTTTTTGGCCAATCATGGAGTTGATCCTATCTCTAAGGAGCAGTTTATCACAGCACGTCAAGCAAAACGTATCAATGCATTGATGCTGACATGTGGGCATTATGATGCTAGTGGAGATTTTGCATTTTATGTGGGCTTACCTGGTAAAAGTGGTGTGGGTGGTGGTATTGTGGCAATGGTACCTGGTGTGATGAGTATTTGTGTGTATTCACCACAGCTTAACTCTTGGGGCAATTCTCTCATAGGAACAAAAGCGCTTGAGTTGTTTACCACCAAAACTGGGTTGTCAATCTTTTAAGCATGAAAACTGAAAAATTTACAAGCGAAATTGCTACATTAAAAAAGTTTTATGAATTGTATTGCAAAGACAATCATGAAAATCAAACCTGCAATAAAGTAAATTTAGAATATCACTTTGAAAAATTTGAGTATGAATTTGAGTTGTGTCAGGAGTGTCAAACCCTTCTGGAATATTCATTAGCAAGGCTCAAAGAGTGTCCTCATGATGAGAAACCACGTTGTCGAACGTGTCCAACCCCCTGTTATGAAAAACCGCAATGGAAACAAGTAGCTAAATTGATGCGTTACAGTGGCA
>JAYEFX010000291.1:0-20882 GCA_034658775.1 Campylobacterota bacterium | reverse complement strand
ATATCCTTTGCACTCATTGTGTTTAAAGCTTTAGAGTTGTCTCTATAGTACTTGGATCCATCCAATCTTTTTTAAAACACATGGTAGTATCTGCTAACACAAGCGAAGCCAATGACAATACCATATTCTGTAAGTAATGGACAAGATGCTTTTGATACCTATAAAGAACAACAACCCGATATCTTACTATTGGATATCAATATGCCCAAACTCAATGGCTTAGAAGTGGCAAAAAAAATTCGTCTTGATGATAAAATTACACGTATCATAATATTAACAGCACATGTCGAGCAAGATAAACTTCTTTTTGCAGCAGAACTGAATCTTACTAAATATCTTCCAAAACCAATCTCTAGAAGTGAACTCAAAGATGCCCTAAACGATGCAATAGCTCAATTGCAAGACTTAAAAGGAAAAAAAGAGCTTGTCTATTTAAATGAAGAATATTCTTGGAATAAACAAAGTCAAAAACTGTTATATCTTTACAATGAAGTAAAACTGACTAAATATGAGATATTACTATTGTCTTTACTTGCGTCAAAAAAAGACAAAATATTCTCTTTGGATGAGATATCCATAGAACTGTGGAATAATCTGGATGAAGTAGAGGTAAATACCCAAAAATTAAAAGACATTATTAAGCGACTTCGAAAAAAACTTCCAAGCAATGCTATAGAAAATATTTATGGTGCTGGATATAAACTCAATTACTCCTAGGCAGGAATTAAATTCTAAAATTTCTTAGTTTTTGATACTATTGTTCCCCTTTTGTATTTTATAATAATACTTATAGATTTATAAAAAGGGTAAACATGACAGAACTACTAAAAACCCCACTTCATGATCAGCAACAAAAACTTAACAGTAAAAATGTAAGCTTTTGCGGTTGGGACATGCCTATGCAATACGAAGGTATTATTGCAGAGCATGGCTATACTAGAGAAGATGTTGCTTTATTTGATACTTCACACATGGGAGAATTCTTTTTTAAAGGCAATATTGAACAAAGTGGCATGAACAGTGCTACAACCATTGATATCAATGCCTTAAAAGTTGGAAAATGCAAATACGGTTTCTTGCTCAATGTTCACGGTGGTGTGATTGATGATTTGATTGTGTATCGATTAGCAGATGATGAACTGATGATTGTGGTCAATGCTTCACGACGAGAAATTGATTTTGATACTTTTTCTTCTAGAGTATCTTCTGGAACACTTGAAGACAGATCATTGCAATACGCTAAATTGGATGTTCAAGGACCCAATGCACAAAAAGCTTTGGAAAAATATTTTGACATTGATCTGGATGAATTGAAATTTTTCTCTTTTGTACAAACCAAAGTACTAGGGGAAGAGTGTTTGTTGAGTCGTACAGGATATACAGGGGAGATTGGGTTTGAGTTGTACATCGATTCTTCTACCGCAGTGAAGCTTTGGGACTCTTTTATCCAAGATGGGATTCACCCTGCTGGACTGGGTGCTCGTGATGCTCTTCGTTTGGAGATGGGATACAGTTTATACGGGAACGATTTGGATGAAAACATAACTCCTCTTGAAGCTAATCTTGGGATGTTTATCAATCTTAAAAGACAGTATGTTGGTAAAGATGCTTTAGCACAACAAAAAGAACATGGTTTAAAAAAACTGCTTTTACCGTTTACTACAACTTCAAGAAGAAGTGCTCGAAGAGGTTTTGAGGTTTTTCAAAAGGATATCAAAGTAGGAGTGGTTACCTCAGCGGCATTTTCCCCAATCCTAAATGTGGGTATTGGACTTATGATGATTGAACTTGAATCCTTTGATAAGAAAGAGTCCTTTGAACTACGCGATCAACGAGGAAGTATAAAAGCAAATCTTGCTTCACTTCCATTTATAAAAAAATAAATATTAAAACACTACACAAGGAGAATTAAAATGAACAAATATAATGAAGAACACGAATGGGTAAAAGTAGAAGATGATGTAGCAACAGTTGGTATTTCACAATACGCAATTGAGCAGCTCGGAGATATTACTTTTATTGAGTTACCTGAAGTAGATGCCGAAATTGTTACGGGTGATTCTGTAGCCTTTATCGAATCGGTAAAAGCTGCATCAGATATTTATGCTCCCGTTTCAGGAGTAGTCGTAGAGGTCAATGAGGATCTGCTGGATGCTCCTGAATTACTTAACTCTGATGCTGAGGTTATTTGGGTTTTTAAAGTAAAACTCAGCGATACGTCTGAGTTGGATTCTTTAATGGATGCCAACAGTTACAAACAATACATCGATACACTGTAATCAAGGAAAAATAGATGCCATATACCCCACATACCCCTAGAGATGTAAAGCAGATGCTTGACGTTATTGGCGTGCAAAATGAATCGGATCTTTTTGATTCCGTACCGCAAGAGCTTCAAGTAAGTCATCTGAATCTTCGAGATGGATTGGATGAATTTAGCACGTTTGCACAATTTAAAAAACTAAGTGCAAAAAATGCCAGCAATAAAACAATTTTTATGGGTGGTGGGTATTATGATCATATCGTCCCTAGTGCAGTGGATGCGTTATCGATGCGATCAGAGTTTTACACCTCCTACACACCCTATCAAGCAGAAGCTTCCCAAGGGACACTGCAAGCATTGTACGAATATCAAAGTTTGATTTGTGAGCTTACGGGCATGGAGGTATCCAATGCTTCAATGTACGATGGTGCAACAGCACTGGCTGAAGCTGCATTGATGGCCGTACGAATCTCTAGACGAAATAAAATTTTGATTGATAAAGGGGTCAACCCTACCTACATCAAAGTGGTTCAAACCTATTTATCTTTTAGAGATATTGAGGTTGAAGTGGTTGATTCAGCTGCAGTAACTATTGATAATACAATTGCAGGGTATCTGTTTCAAAATCCTAACTTCTTTGGAACGGTTGAAGATTTTTCAAGCTTGATTCAGACCTTGCATGAAAATAAAGCCTTAGCGGTAATGTCGGCATACCCAATTGCTTTGGGGATTTTAGAGGATCCTGGAAGTTTGGACGTGGATATTGTAAGTGCGGATGGACAATGTTTGGGAAATTATCTTAGTTTTGGAGGTCCCTCGTTTGGTTTAATTGCGACCAAAGAGCAGTACATACGAAATCTTCCAGGAAGAATTATTGGAAAGACATTAGACAAGGATGGTAAAGAATTGTTTGTGCTTACCATGCAAGCACGAGAACAACATATCCGAAGACAACGAGCGACATCAAATATATGTTCAAATCAAAACCTATTGGCTTTACGAAGTACTATATTTATGTCTTTAATAGGACGTGATGGTTTGGAGCAAATGGCGCAGTTGTGTTTAAGTAAAAGTGAATACTTAAAAGAGGAACTCTCTGCTATTCAAGGGGTAAGTATCTATAATGATCAACCTACGTTTAATGAATTTGTGATAGAAACGGCAAAAAGTGCCAGTGAACTTTTGGAGGCATTAAATGCTCAAGGTTTTCATGCCGGGATTAATTTGGGTAATCTATACGAAGGGTTTGAAAATAGAATTTTAATATCCGTAACGGAAAAAAGAACTAAAGATGAACTCGATGCCTTAGTTCAAGCAATTAAAGGATTAGTATGAGTAAGCCAATGACAATATTTGATAAATCTCAAGAGGGACGAAAAGGGATTAATCTACCCCCTATGGATGTTCCAATGGTCCAATTGGATTCTAAATACTTGCGTAAGAAAAAGGTACAATTGCCACAATTAAGTGAGTTTGATGTGGTACGGCATTTTACAAATCTGTCCAATAAAAACTTCTCCATTGATAAAAACTTCTACCCTTTGGGTTCATGTACGATGAAATACAATCCAAAAATTGCTGAACGTGTCGCTGGTCTGGAAGGGTTTAGTTCATTGCATCCGCATGTGATAACCAACAACATGCTAGAAGATATGCAAGGATCACTTGAAACCATTGATATGCTTGAAAAGTCACTTTGTGAAGTGACAGGGATGTCTGCATTTACCACTTCGCCACAAGCTGGAGCGCATGGTGAGATGCTTGGAATCATGATGATTGATAAATATCATCGAAGTAAAGGCAATAAGCGAAAATACATTATTGTCCCAGATTCTTCACACGGTACAAATCCTGCAACAGCATCCATGGTAGGATACGATGTGATTACCATCAAATCAGATGAATTTGGTGCAATGGATTTTGATGCATTTAAAGCCAAGATGAATGAAGATGTAGCTGCTGTTATGCTAACCGTTCCAAATACTTTGGGAATTTATAATAAGCGTATCAAAGAGATTTGTGATCTAGCGCATGAATTTGATGCGATGATGTATTATGATGGTGCAAATATGAATGCCATCATGGGAGTAGCACGACCAGGAGACATTGGGTTTGATGTAATTCACATCAACGTGCACAAAACATTTGCAACGCCACACGGTGGTGGAGGACCAGGAAGCGGTCCTGTAGGAGTCAATGAAAAACTGGCACCCTTTTTGCCTGATTTGGGTATTAAAAAAGTTAACGATAAATATGAACTAACCCAAGGTGGAAAAAATAGTATAGGAAAAATATCGCCATTTTTTGGAAATTACGGTATCTCACTTCGAGCCATTACGTACATGATCACTTTGGGTGCAAACGGGATGAAAAACAGCAGCTCTAAAGCCGTACTTAATGCAAACTATATTCGAGTACGATTAAGAGAGTATTTTGATGTTCCTTACGATTCGATGTGCATGCATGAGTGTGTGTTCTCGGCAAAAACTTTAGCCAAAGGTGGCGTAACGGCGATGGATATTGCAAAATACCTACTTGACTTTGGCATGCATTCTCCTACGGTGTATTTCCCATTGATTGTGAAAGAAGCCATTATGATAGAGCCAACGGAAACAGAAAATAAAGAGACTTTAGATATCTTTTGTGATCGCATGATTGAAGCGGTTAAACTCGCACGAAGCAATCCTGAAGAGTTTAAGTCCTATCCTAAAACATTAGGGTTGTGTCGTCCTGATGATACACGAGCGATTAAAAATTTAGATGTTTGCCACTCTTGCTAATCAAAGCGTTCGACTCATAACTTCATGTACTTTAGGTGCTAAAGAAAACATGGCGATCGATGAGGCATTGTTTGCCTCATTTGATGATGTAAATGACGATCTGCCTATATTAAGATTGTACACGTGGCAAAACTGTTTTACTATTGGTATCTCGCAAGATTTTAACAATTATAAAGAGTTGCAGCAACAAACCCCAAACTTTTCCAAACGAATTACGGGAGGAGGCGTATTGTTTCATGGGGAAGATATCTCCTACTCATTGGTTTTACCAAGTAGCTTAATGAAAAATTTAAGTGTGAAACAAAGCTATGAAAAGATTTGTTCTTTCCTTTTATCTTTTTACAACAGTTTGGGAATGGATGTCTGTTACGCTAAAGAGATTCAAAGTATACCTTTGAGTAAAAGTGAATATTGTCAAGTAGGGTTTGAACCTTATGATATCATTTATAAAGGTAAAAAGTTGGGTGGCAATGCCCAAAGAAGAACTAAAAAGGTACTGTTTCAGCACGGCTCAATTCCGTTAAATGAATTGAATATGCCCTTAGAAGATATTCAAAAGAAACTTTGCCAAGCATTTGAAAAAACGTTTGATACTGATTTGAAACAATCAGAATTAAACCAAAAAGAACTCGATAAAATGAACACTATTCTAAAGGAAAAATATGACCATGAAAAGTAAAAACTTTGCACGAAAGCCAGAATGGCTACGCAAAAAAATCTCTTTTTCAGCGCAAAAAGAGATGGATCAACTGCTCAATGATGTAGGTATTCACACCATTTGTCAAGAAGCCAGATGCCCTAATATATCAGAATGCTTTTCCAATAAGCAAGCCACATTTTTGATCCTTGGAAATGTTTGCACACGACGCTGTACGTATTGCAATGTTCTAACGGGTGAACCGCTTGATGTAAATCTTGAAGAGATTGGTCAAGTCACTACGGCTATTATTAAACTGGATCTAAAATATGTGGTGATCACCTCACCTGCGCGTGATGATCTAAAAGATGGTGGGGCTGAACATTTTGTACGTGTTACGCAAGATATCTTAGAAAAATCACCTCAAACCCAAGTGGAGCTTTTAGTGCCAGATTTTAAAGGCAACATTGATTCTATAAATATGGTTACGCATTGTGGTGCAAAAGTGGTGGGACACAATGTAGAAACCGTGCCAAGATTGTACAATGTACGAAAAGCATCAACCTACAAACGATCCATTGAAGTGCTGAAAAATTTAAAACTTCAAAATCCCAATATCAAAACAAAAAGTGCGTTGATGGTAGGGCTTGGTGAAACTCAAGAAGAGATGATTGAAGTATTTAAAGATCTGCTTGAGGTTGATTGTCGATTGCTTAGCATTGGTCAATATTTGGCACCTTCAAATGAGTATGAAAAAGTAGTAGAATATGTAAAACCGTCACAGTTTAATGAGTATAAACGTATTGCTCTTGAGATGGGATTTGATTTTGTGCACAGTTCACCGTACACACGAAGTTCTTACATGGCGCATGAATATGTATGATGCAATTGTTATTGGCGCTGGAGTGGCTGGGTGCGATGTTGCTATTGAATTAGCCAGTGCGGGAAAAACAGTTTGCTTGATTGATAAAAGTGAAGCACACGTGGGCGGAACCTGTCTAAATGAGGGATGCATCCCTGCAAAAAACTTTTTAGAGACAGCCTCGTACATCAAAAAAAGCAGTTATTTTAAAAACTGTGGTGTTGATCTTACTCTTAATTCTTTTGATATTGAAGGGCTAAAGCACAACACATCTGAACTGATTGCTCAACTTAAAGGGGGAGTGTTTGCCCAACTTAAAAAGCATAATGTTGAATTGAGATACGCAACGGCTTCTTTTGTTGATAAAAATACAATTTGTGTACGAGATGACAATACCAATGAGCTAATCCGTGCAAAAAATATCATCATCGCAACGGGTTCCATGCATAAAAATCATCCAAGTATTGCTTTAGCCGAAGATAAAATTATATCCAGTAAAGAGGTGTTTGCCCTTAAAGAGATCCCCAAATCAATATTGATTATTGGTGGAGGTGCTATTGGTTGTGAATTTGCAACATTTTTTAATGCCCTTGGTTGTGAGGTACAGATATCTGAATTTACCCCTAATCTTGTCCCAAGTGAAGATGTGGATGTGGCCAAGGCACTTAAGCGTGAGCTGGAAAAACAAGGGATTAAAGTACATCTAAAATCCAATGTAATAGAGCATGAAATTGTTGATGAGGGTGTGCAAATCACTCTTGACTTGGGAAAAAAGCAAGAGGTAAAAACCTATGACAAAGTATTGATATCCATAGGTCGAAGTCCCAATACGGCAAGTTTAAATCTCAATAAAGTAGGGATAAAATCAGACAGAGGGTTTATTGAGGTAAACAGTGAGTTGCAAGCAATTGGAACGGACTATATTTACGCTATTGGAGATGCTCTAAAAAGTCCAGCATTGGCGCATATCGCATCGTATGAAGCCAAAAGAGTGGCGCAAAGTATTTTAGAAAAAGAGACAATGGATGAAAAAACCATTTTCCCTTCGGTGATCTTTTGCACACCTCAAGTTGCCAGTATTGGGCAAAGTGAAAAAGAACTCAAAGAACTTGAGATCGATTTTAAAGTGAAAAAACATTTTTTCAAAAGCAGTGGAAAAGCAAAAATCAAAGGTGATGACAGTGGTTTTGTCAAGATTATGGTTGAAACAAACACTCAAAAGATCTTAGGTGCAGCGATCATTGGAAACGAAGCAACAGAATTGATTCATCAGTTTTTAATCGCAATTAATTCAAATCTGAGCACGGAAGATCTGTCCAAAATGATCTTTGCGCATCCTACATTGAGTGAGGTGATCTTGGAGATGGTGCATACTTAAAAGATTAGATTTTTTGCTTCAATTAGTTGAGTAATCAACTATGGTATTATTGCGTCAATATAAATACACAATGATATAAGGAATACAAATGGCAAAATTTGTTGGAGCTCATGTAAGTGCTAGTGGTGGGGTGTTTAACGCCCCTTTGGAAGCGATGAAAATAGGAGCACGTGCATTTGCATTGTTTACAAAAAATCAAAAACGCTGGGATGCAAAACCTTTTGATACCAAAACACTTGATCTGTGGTTTGAAAACCTAGAAAAAAGTGGTGTATTGCCAAAACACATTTTACCCCATGATTCGTATCTTATAAATCTTGGAAATCCTGATGATGAAAAGTTAGAAAAATCACGAAATGCGTTTATTGATGAACTTGAGCGTTGCGATATCTTAGGTTTAGACCGCTTAAATTTTCACCCTGGAAGCCATCTTCAAAAATTTTCAAAGAGAGATCCAAACTATCAAGACTATATTGATGGTGCAGAGTATGAGTGTTTGGATTTGATTGCGGAGTCGATTAATATTGCTTTGGATAAAACTAAAAACGTTATTGCCGTACTTGAAAATACAGCTGGTCAAGGTACCAATCTTGGGTACAAATTTGAACACTTAGCGCACATCATTGAAAAAGTAGAAGATCAAAGCCGAATTGGCGTGTGTATTGATACGTGTCATATGTTTACTGCTGGATACGATATCCGTACACGAGAAGCTTACGATAAAACATGGGCTGATTTTGACAAAATTGTGGGGCGTGAATTTTTAAAAGGGATGCACATCAATGATTCTAAACCAGAACTTGGAAGTCGAGTTGATCGACACCACTCTTTGGGTGAAGGTCAGATTGGTTGGGATGCTTTTGAGTATATTATGAATGATGACCGTATGGAAGATATCCCTTTAGTGCTTGAAACGATTGATACAAATATTTGGCCACAAGAGATTGAAAATTTATATAAATTGGTGAAATAGATGATACTGCTTGCTTTATTTGGATTGATTGTGGCAGTTGTAATGGGATTGAGCTTTTATGATGATTATCATATTTCACAGATAGAAAAATATTATGAGGATAATCAGTGTAAGGCCCTTAGTCATTATCATGGAAAGTATCAAGCAGTTTGTGGCAATAATATTGTGATGTATCAAAACAGTTTTTCTCTTGATATGGAAAAACCAACATTGAATATTTCTCTTAGTCGCATCACTAAAATAGAAGACCAAATCAAACAACAAACGGCTTCAACAAATGCAAAAAGAAATATGCTCATAACCCTCAATAAACAACAAGTTTTATTTGAATTTGAAAATATGGAAAAATTAAATGAATTTAAAGGCGCACTGAATAAATGAATAATATATTAAATTTTATTAATGAGAAAAAAATAGAAAAAAATGAGATTTTTTTACAGTTAAAATGCAACGTTAGCGAAGCGTCTATTTTACAATTTATGATGAAAGAATACATCATTGGAAATGATTCTTTGGTGGTTATTGATGTATTAAGAGAATTTTGTGATTTAGAAAAATATGAACATCTTGATAAATTGATACAAATTAAAAGTCTTTTAGAGTTGGGATGGATTGTGCAGATCAGCTTTAACCCTGTGAAAGTATCGGATCAGTCTAAATTGGAACTTATTAATACGACCATTACACTTTCAAGTGCCTTTTTAAAGCTTCTTGAAGAGGGTTCTTTAGAGATGGTTTTACCTGAAATCACCCAGTATGCTGATCATCTGGAATATCTACAAGATCAGTTTTTCAAAATAGATCTTGCGCAAAAGCTTAATCTGGTAAAACATAATTTTGATGAAAACTCGCCCAATATCAATCGATTAAAATCAAAGCTTACCTTACTTGAGAATCGAATTAAAGAGCGGGTTCAAGTCACGGACAACTCCATCATGCTCGAAGAGTTTTTCAAAGAAAATGAACTTGTCGAAAAAGAACAAATGCTTTTCTTGGCACTGCTTAAGGAGGAATACGCAGGGGGCGATGAGTCGATGCGGGATATGAACTCATTGATTGCATTGATTAGTATAGATGATTATGAAAAAATCAAACACCGAACACTGCTTGAGGAGAGTTCAACGCTTATAGCAAAAAATTTAATTGATTACGATGAGATGCTTACCCCTTTTGGTGGAATTAATCGTAATTTTTACATACCTGAAGATGTCTTGTATAAGATATCCCATCCTTCAAAGAAGAAAACACGAGCACGTAAAGCAAAACTTGAAACATTGCTCAAAGAGCAAGAAACTTTTGAGTTGATAAGTACGCCAAAAACCTTGGATGATATGGTGTTGAATAGTAAAACAAAAGAGATATTAAACAACCTGCTGTTGCAATTGGATAAAAATGTCAATAATCGTTTGATTGAATGGGGAATCAAAGATAAGAAAAAAGGGATTGATGCACGCATTATTTTTTACGGTGCCGCAGGGACTGGGAAAACAATCACCTCTTTGGCTTTTGCAAAAACGCTTAAACGGCAAGTGTTGAGTTTTGATTGTTCAAAAATACTCTCTATGTATGTGGGTGAGAGTGAAAAGAATGTGCGTAATATTTTTGATAAATATTATGAACTCAAAGCCAAATCAAAATCTGAACCCATACTTTTACTTAATGAAGCGGATCAATTTTTAAGTGCACGTAGTGATGGAAATTTAAGCGGCAGTGAAAAGATGCACAATCAGATGCAAAATATCTTTTTGGAACAAATTGAACGTTTTGATGGGATATTAATTGCTACTACGAATTTATTGGACAGTATTGATAAAGCATTTTCAAGACGATTTAATTATAAAATTGAGTTTACAAAACCGGATGAAAAACAACGCGAACAATTGTGGCAATTGCTTATCCCCCAAAGCTTGCCTTTGAGTGAAGAGTTTGATGTAAAAATGTTGGCACAATACAGTTTAACAGGTGGTCAAATTGAGATGATCATTAAAAATACGGCGTATAAAGTGGCCGTAGAAGATCTTAAAGAGTTTACTACGGATGTTTTTGTTCAAGAGATTCAAAAAGAGCAAAAAGGGATGTTTGATAAAGAAAAAACAATGGGTTTTTTTAATTAAACTCGTTTAGTTTTTTCTCTATGATGATACGAATAAGATCGATATGTGAAAGCATGTCGTAGTATTCTCCTCTATAGGATAGCGGAACGCTAGTATGTCCGTGTACCTCAACGCGTAACTCTTCTAAATCAATCAGACCTTGTTTTAATTCTAGTTTGGAGTGACCGTATGTTTTTAAATCAATCTCATGCAATCGTTCATACCATTTGTAAATCTTTTGACGCATGGTAAATGTGTACAAGGGGATAATCCCTTTAAATAAGGGTAATAGTAAGGTTAAAAACGGGATAATCAAAATCTTCAATCGATCAATATTTGAAGCGATCCAAAAAGGAAAGATTTGCTCCAGCCATGAATCCCCATGCGTTAAATAACGTAAAGCTTCGGGATGAATAGGTGAGTCCAGGTTATTGAGATTTGGGAATTGAAACTCTTTTTCAAAAACACCTTTTTGTGCATGTACTTTTTTGGTTTGCTTGAGCAATAATCGAATAAGTTCTTCATTTACCCCTTTTGCTGCAACAAGATTGGCTGTTGTTGTAAGTAAGTGCTTGTCTTCATCGGGTAGATTCATGTACAAATCTGCTGTACCTTCATACAATGTGATGCGGTTTAGAAATGAATATTTTGCGTTGTATGCAGAGGCACGTTTGAAACTGAGTGTCTTTAAATCTGGATTTTCAAGCAACTCTTTGACCGTATCACTTTTGGCGGAGGAAACAACAAACAGTGCATCTATCTCTCCTTGCATAAGTTTTTGCTTCCCCTCTTTCGTGGAATAATTTAAAAGGTTGCTGTTGCTTGAATCAATACCATTGTCTTTTAAAATGCGGGAACTCAAATCGTGAGTACCGCTGCCTTTTTGACCAATAGCAGTTTTTTTGCCAATCAGTTGGATCAAATAGTCAATAGGGAAGCCCTCATTTTTATAAAATACCCAAAGAGGTTCGTAATATAAACTTGCCAATGAAAGAATATTGTTGTTTTGATGACCCATAATGCCACTTTGCACAAACGCAATATCGGCTTTTCCCTCTTCAATGAGTTTGATGTTTTCAACGGATCCTGCTGTGTTTAAGATGGTTACTTGCACATTTTGTTTTTCAAGTAACTTTTTATACAACAGTGCAGTTTTGTAATAGTTCCCCGTTGTTCCTCCTGATGCAATAGTAAGATGCTTATTCACCGTAGGTTCAGTGTAGGAATACGTAGCATAAAATGCAATAAATATAATTGAAAAAATAGGTAACCAGAGTTTAAAAAAGCTATTATTCATTTGAATATCCCTTTGTTGTTTGAATTGGTGCTTTATTATAATAGCAATATTCTTTAATGAGAATAAAAATTAATATTATTGAATTTTTTTGCGAAGTTTCCAATCGTAAATAGAATCCTCTTGAATGGGGATAAAGAACAGTTTTCCAGAATCTCTCCATGCATCTAAAAGAATCCCCTTGTCAAAAGTTTCATAAAAAGCAGTGATGCTAATTGCATTGTGTTCATTGTATTCACCTTTGTTGGCTACTACTTTATATATCCCAAGGGTTTTATAATCAGAATTTTCCAGGTATTTGAGTATATCCGTAACCCAATGATAACACAGACCTCGTTCTTTTTTTTTCTGATTAACTAAATAGTTTTGAAATAATGCCGGAGCAACCAGAGCATAGTCATTGGCAAGGTGCATGGCATAGTAGGTTGTTTTATATGCGATATCATTGGCATCTTTAGGAGAAACGGATTTGGATAGATGCTGAATATTTAAAGAGAGTTCTTCAATACGCTTTTGTATTTGTATATCTTGTTTTGTAACAATAAGTTCATTTTTTGAATTAAGATTGATATGTTCATATTTTACACTGCATCCCAAAAAGGTAAGACCAATAAAAGCAAGTAGAAAAATAGAGTATCGCATAGGCAGCTCTTATATGGTGATCACGAGTAGACTTGAACTACCGACCACCACCATGTCAAGGTGGCACTCTACCACTGAGTTACGCGATCACATTTGTTTTTTAGAGTGAAATTCTAGCTAATTGTTACTTAAAAAGGCTATTGTTGTGCATCAACCAGTATGTCGTAGTTTTCATTTACCCAATACGATATTCCTAAAGTGTCCAAAACATCTGTGATTTGAATAAATGTTTTTTCTGTTTGTGTAGCTGTAGGCTGTTTATTAAAAGAAAAGGTAGATTGATCAAATGAGTAAACTTTATCAACGCTTAAGTGCTTCTGAATACGTAAGAGTTTAAATAAAAGATCATCATTGCAATATTGTGAACAAAAGTCTACACTTTTGACGATATTAATAATATCATGTGGTCTAATTGGTTTGATAAGTCGATTTATATTATGGTGTTCGTTACAATGGTCACATCCTAATGGTTCTGAACATTCAAGATTTTGACTAAGTGTGTAGATTCTTTGCTTGGAATTAATGTGTAAAATAAAATTTCGTAAATCACGTCCCTCTTTATTATCAAAATTAATCAGTACAATATCATGTGCATGTTCTTCATATAAAAACTTTGCATTTTTAATGCATGAAACTTTATCCAGTGAGATCTTTTTTGGTAATTGGGATAAAATATAACAGAACTCTTCAAACTCATCAAGTTGTTTTGTGTAGATTAATAGTTTCATAAAGGTATTTTATCTTAAGATGCGTTATTATTGTGTCACTTTACACATTATTTCTTAATTTTTTATATTTTTTTAATCCCATGTTGACTATAATCTATCAAAAATAATATAAGAAGAATGAATGAAAATAGTATTTATTGGGTTATTGTTAGTGGAGATGTTATTTGCCAACACAAAAGTAAATATTTTAGGTTATCCTAATCAAAATATTGAGTACCAAGAAAATATACAAAGGTATTTTAAAACTAAACTGGCGTTAGATATAGATGTGCATAAATCAATATTGCGCCCCTATTATAAAAAAGCAAAGAATCATCTTATTTGGATAAAAGAGGGGGAATTAAGCTCTTTAGGTATCCAGCTTATACAAACTATAAATGATGACCTAATGGTAAATGAAAGTTTACAAAAAAGCTTTAATCTTACGCACATTGATATGCTGATAAAAACAAAGGAGCAATATCAAGAGCTTAGTGTCCTAGATACCATAAGACTCGATCTCTTACTCACGTATGCGTATTCTAAGTACATCTCTTATCTATCTTTTGGAGATATGAATTGGGGTAAATTTCAAGAACAGTTAAAAGAGCTTTTTGATAAGCACGAAGTTATCGCAAATTGGAGAAGAACGAAAGTAAATCTTAAAAAAATCTCTCTACTTGAAAAGTCAATTGAACAGCAAGATATTTTAATCTCACTGAATGAAGCACACATCAGTTATAAGCATGCCAATAAAATGCGCGAGACAATACATGCATATCAAAAAATAAGTGATGAGGGTGGGTATGTAAAAATACCTTCCATTAAAGTATTAAAGCCAAATCAGAAGAATAAAATTGTCCCATTATTGAGACAAAGACTCCTGCAAAGTAAAGACTTGTCTCAAGAAGATTTTGATATTGCCATCAACGAAGAACCCAGTGTTTTAAGCGATCCTAAAACACCCACGCAAGAGTTTGCCCTTGCTGAAGATAAAAGAGATATCTACGATGAAGTGTTGGTAACTGCAGTCAAGTCATTTCAAACAAACCATGGCTTGCAAGTGGATGGGGTGGTTGGTCGTGATACGATTAAACATTTTAATATTACAGTGAAACAAAAAATCACACAAATAAAAATCAATTTAGAACGTATGAGATGGTTACCAAGAGATTTAGGTGATAAATATTTATTGGTTAATATTCCTGATTATCATTTACGTTATGTAGAAGATAAAAAAGAGGTGTTAAAACTTCCTGTTGTTGTCGGAACTCGAAAACACCCTACACCTGTATTTTCGCATAGGCTCACTACGGTTGTATTAAATCCATATTGGAGAGTCCCCGAACGGATTGTTCAAAGAGAGATAGTGCCAAAACTGCTTGATGATCCTGAATATTTAGTTGCACGTGGTATGAATATTCATGAAAATTGGGATCATAAATCACCTACGTTTAATCCTTTGGCAATTGATTGGACACAATACGTACAAACCGATGAGCAAAAAGAGCAAAAAGTTTATCCGGAGGTTCCGTATAAATTTATTCAAATTCCAAGTAAAAAAAATCCTCTTGGAAAAATGAAATTTATGTTTCATAATCGATATTCTGTGTACATACACGATACGAGTTCAAAGCACTATTTTAAACGACGTCAAAGAGCTTTTAGTCATGGCTGTATACGATTGCAAACACCCCATAAATTACTCAAAACAATTGCCAATCAAGACAAAAGACTCAAATACAAAGAAGCTGTAGATATTCTAAAAGATATTGAAAAAACTGAAGTGACCCTTTCTAACAAAATTCCTGTACACATCGTATATTTAACGGCTTGGATGGATGATGAGGGTGTTATGCAATTTAGAGATGATATTTATGGATACGATAGAACACAAAGAAAGTTATTGTATTAAAAGTTAAATCGTTTTGCCATCCAAAAATGGGAAGAATAATACGGACTGTTTAAACTTGAAATGGTTACCCCTTTTTTAGTTGATGAGTGCATAAAGTTACCCTTACTTAAATAAATTCCAACGTGACGTTGATCTTTACCAGTCTTAAAAAATATTAAGTCACCTGCTTGAAGATTTTTTCTAGAGACTTTTTGCCCTTTTTTAACTTGAAGTAGAGTTGTTCTTGGAATGCTAATATTAAATCGTGATTTAAAGGTACTTTGTACAAAAGCGGAACAGTCTACTCCATCACGTGTTGTTCCTCCGTATTCATACTTTGTATCTTTCCAGTCTTGATAATGCAACAACAGTGAAGTTTTCACTTCAAGTGGTTCTACGGGGTGACTTGGAGGAAAATTTATAGCATGGTTATAATCTTGGGCACTTTCATAGTTTTTAATAGTAGGATTACCGTATTGGTCTGTTTGGGATTCCCCTACAAAAGTTTTACTACTGCATCCAAAAAAAATAAAGGATAATAATACAATAAAGATTATGTGTAAATTTTTCATAACAATACCTCTTATGTACAGATTATATCAAATTTTTAATATGGAATCCCTATATTCATGTAGCGACGCATTTTTTTTATCTCGTGATAATCAAAGTTTTGTTCAATTTTCTCTTGTTTATCATCAATATTTTGTATGCCAAAAGGGGTGATGATCGCGCTACTGCTTGCCATATCATCATTACTGCTGTTCGAGGCGACTACATAGCATTGATTGGCTACCGCAAGGGCTTGACACAGTGTCTCAAAATGCTCTTTTCGAGGAAGTCCCCACATTGAAGGGATACAAATGATATCTGCACCTTTGAGTTGTTGCCAAAAATCTATAAAACGTAATTCAAAACAGATTACAAAACCAATTTTTATCCCATCCATATCAATGATTTTGATATCTTCTTGTTCCCCAGGGCTAAAATATTTGCGTTCATCGTTGAGTATAAAGAGTTTATTTTTGGATTGGGTATGTAGAATTTTGCCTTTATGAAACAGATGCAAAGTATTTTGATGGCTATTTTTGTATTTGGTTGTAAGTGTTGTGATGATGGTTTTGTTTTTACTTAATTCAAGTAGCTCTTTAATCGCTTTTTGAGTGATTGCTACGGCTTCATCTAATCGATCGTAGGCATAACCATTTAGACACAGTTCTGGGGCTACGACAATTGAATCATCGAGAGTATTTTTAATATACGCTGTAAGGGTACGAAGATTTTGATTAAAATCTTCTGTTGTTTTAAATTGAAGGGTAACTAAATTCATCATAACTCCTAAAAGTCATCAAAGTCAATTGAACCTTTGGAGTAATTTACAACATTTCCTTCAAAGAAGTTTGTTCTTTGATCGTTAAATGAGCTGTACCCATCTACCCATGGAATTGGATGTTTCACATTATACTCCGGTGCATAGCCAACCGCTTCAAGTCGTCTGTCTGCTAGATACTCAATGTATTGACGAATGATATCTTTTGTAAATCCAAGAATTTGCCCTTGAGTGATATAGGCTCCCCAAGAAGCTTCAAGATCAACTGCTTTTCGAAACATCTCTCTTACTTCAGCTTCAAGCTCATCTGTAAACAGTTCAGGACGCTCTTTTTTGGTTGAGTTAATAAGGTGCTGGAACAATAAAAGATGAGTAACTTCATCTCTTTGAATAAATTTAATCATCTGTGAAGATCCCAGCATTTTACCTGATTTACCAAGTGCGTACATCGCGGCAAACCCTGCATAAAAATAAAGTCCTTCCAGTATTTGATTGGCGAACATCGCCAACACAATACTGTGATCAGTAATATCTCCAGATAGATCTTTATATACTCCTGCGATAAAATTGTTTTTTTCTCTTAATTGCGTATCGTTTTTCCACATATCGTAGATCTCATCCGTATTGTCTGAGATTGATTCAACCATCACAGCATATGATTTTGAGTGATTTGCCTCTTCATACGATTGTCGTGAAAGAATTGCATTGATCTCTGGAGCCGTGATGTAAGGGTTGATATTGTCCATAAGATTGTTTGTTTGTAACGAATCCATAAAGATTAATTGGCTTAATACCAAGTCGTACATTCGTTTTTCGGGAGCTGTTAAAAACTTATAGTCTTTGGCATCGGCGGTCATTTGTACCTCTTTAGGAAACCAGGTGTTTCCCTCCATGGTATCCCAAAGGTTTACGGCCCACTCGTATTTACATCGTGTAAAGTTGATCATTCCATCAGAATCACCACCAAAGGTTCTTCTTCCATTTAAATCTTCTGTTGATTCTGGGTTGTATATTAATTTTCTATCCATCATTATCTCCTATTGACACCCAACACATTCTTGACTTCGATCTGCCACATCAGAAGATGCTTCAGGTGATTGACTTCGTAAATAATACGTTGATTTTAATCCCAATTGCCATGCTAGTGTATAAATTTCATGCAAGTATCGTCCACTTGCTTTGTCTAAACTCATAAAGATATTGGTACTTTGTCCTTGATCCATCCACTTTTGACGAATTGCTGCAGCTTTGATAATATCCGTTTGTTCTACTTCAAATGCAGGAGTGTAGTATTCCCATGTATCGGGATTCAATCCTGGAACAACTACAGGAATTTGACCACTTAAATTTTCTTCAAACCATTTTCGCTTAAATACAGGCTCAATTGCTTGCGTGGTTCCTACTAAAATTGAGATAGAACTCGTAGGAGCAATGGCCATAAGGTAACCATTTCGCATCCCTTGTTTTTTGACCAATTCTCGTAATTCATCCCAATTGTATCGGGCATCAAAAAGATCTTTATCTACTAGTGTATTAACAATTTGAGGCACCGTATCCATAGGCATAATTCCTTGACTCCATTTAGAACCTTCAAATGTTGGATAGATCCCCTTCTCCACAGCTAGATTTGAGGAAGATTGAATCACATTAAAACTAATTGCTTCCATAATGGAGTCGATCTTTTTAAAGTGCTCATTGCTTCCCCACATAATTTGATGACGGGCTAACATCTCAGATTCACCCATCACTCCTAGACCAATTGATCTACTTTTTAAGTTGGTGGCTTTTACTTTTCGTAAAGGGTAAAAGTTTAGATCAATCACATTGTCAAGCATACGAACGGCTGTTGGAACAACGCGTTCAATATCTTCTTTGGTGTTAATTTTACTTAAATTCACTGAGGCCAAATTACAAACAGCAGTATCTCCATCAATCTTTTCTTTTTCAACAATAAAGATTTGGACACCATCTATTTTATCCAAAGCGGTTACTTTGTTTGCTTTTTTAATCACATTATCATTTACCGTAACTTCATCTTCCTCTTGGTAGGTTAAAATGGTTCCATCAACCAGTTCCAGTTTGATAAGGTAATCATTTGGGTTGGTATTTTGAAAGATCTCCGTACACAGATTTGAACTTCGAATATGCCCTACATGATCGTTTGGATTGGCTCTGTTGGCATTATCTTTAAAACATAAAAATGGACTTCCTGATTCGAAATAAGAGGTTAGAACTTTTTTCCATAAGTCCTTTGCTTTCATCTGTTCTTTAGTGATGCTTGGATCGTTTTCATACTCTTCGTAACGTTTAGTAAAAGCATCTCCATGAAGTTCAGCCAAATCACGTACCTCATACGGATCAAAAAGTGTCCAATGAGAATCGGCTAATATTCGCTCCATAAACAGATCATTGATCCACAGTGCAGGGAAAAGATCATGCGCTCGTCGTCGCTCTTCCCCTGAGTTTTTCTTAAGATCAATAAAATCAATAACATCCATGTGCCAAGGCTCAAGATAAACAGCAATCGCTCCTTTTCGTGTCCCTAATTGATCTACAGCAATAGCTACATCATTGGCAATTTTGAGAAAAGGTACCGTTCCTCCTGCAGCTCTTTTATGACCATCAATCATCCCCCCTAAAGCACGAATAGAGTTCCAGTCCCATCCAATTCCTCCGCCAAACTTAGACAGCAGTGCCATCTCTTTGTAGCCATCAAAAATTCCTTCGATGTTATCTGGAGAGCTTCCAATGTAACATGAGCTAAGCTGATGTCGATTGGTTCGTGCATTACTTAGAGTTGGAGTAGCGAGCATCACTTCAAATTTTGATACTACATCGTAAAACTCTTTTGCTTTTTCTTGTTTATTGATCTCATTTTGTGCAAGGAACATGGCGATCCCCATAAACATTTGTTGCGGTAATTCAATAGGCTCTTTGTCTATGTTTTTAAGTAAATAACGATCGTTTAGAGTTTTCATCCCTAGGTAGTTAAATTGAAAATCACGTTCAGGTTTGATGTAGGCACTTAAATTATCCAGATCGTAACCATTTTCAAGACCAGGAATAATTCTACCTGCTTCTTGACCGTATCGGATATAGTCTTTTAGATGACAGTAAGCATTTCCTTTAATTCCATGCGTTGCTTTTCCTACGCGGTGGTACAGATCAAATAAAAACAATCGAGAAGCAACAAATGTCCAGTTTGGTACATCAATATCAATCTTCTCAACGGCAGTTTTAATCAACGCATCTTGAATATCACTACTGCTCATCCCTTCAATAAATTTAATCTGAGCATCAATCTCAAGTTCACTTTGAGATACTCCTGCTAAATCCTTTGTTGCAGCGATGGTGTGCTTCTGAATTTTTGTGATGTCCAAGTATTCTTGTCGACCATTTCTTTTTGTAATCATTATTGCCATGTGTGTTTACCTTTGTGTCTTTTTTACTGTGTTATTCTATTGTGATAGTGGGGTTTATTTAAAAACCCGCTTGAAGATTGCATCAACGTTTTTAGTGTAATAATCAAAATTAAAACATTCTCTAATTTGCTCTTCACTTAAACTTTCTCGCAACTCTTTATCTTCTAGTAAATGTTGCAAATAGAGGCTTTCCCCTTTATTGTTGGTCGTAGCTTTCCCTTTTTGGATTTTTTCCCAAACTTTCATTGCATTTCGTTGAACAATTCGATAGGCATCTTCTCGACTTACACCCGCAAGTGGAAGTTCAAGTAAAACTCGTTGAGAAAAAACCAATCCACCTGTGAGGTTTAAGTTTTTCATCATGTTTTCAGGCATTACGGTTAAGTTTGCGATCACGTTGTTCATGCGGTGCAACATAAAATCACAGGTAATAAATGAATCAGGAAGCCAAAATCGCTCCGTTGAAGAGTGTGAAATATCTCTTTCGTGCCATAGGGCCACGTTTTCCATTGCTGGAGTTGCATATGCACGGATGATTCGTGCAAGACCCGTGATGTTTTCCGTTAAAATTGGATTTCGTTTATGCGGCATCGCAGAAGATCCTTTTTGC
>JAYEFX010000290.1:0-4982 GCA_034658775.1 Campylobacterota bacterium | reverse complement strand
TGATATCAAGCCCTCCACGACCTAATCCTAAAGTTGCAGGGTTAAAATGACAATCAACACACGTACGACTTTGCTTTTGCGTTGTGTGAGGATCCCATCCTGCCATTGCCATACTGTGAAATTGTTCTATTTTTTTATCTTTAAAAACAGTACCTATGACTTGACACCCTGGTGCAAAGGGCATAATTTTTTTATTGTACCCAATTCCCAATGAGGGTGATTCAAATCGTAAAAAACTTCTAAACTCTTGCCACTCCCCTTTTGTCATCTTCTTTTCTACCCAATCAAACTGTTCTCCATCTTCAAAATAGACCTCATGACAACCATAACAGCTGGGCATCCAAGAGCTGTGACAAGCACTGCAATCAAGCCGTTGATGCATACTTGAAGTATGATAAGGCGCATCACTCATGGCGGTCAAATCAAAGGCTTTACCATCTTTTTTTCTATAAAATATCGTTTTATCATCCTCTCGTTCCCAAGCTCCTGCTTGGGAACGCTGTACATGATACAGTGGTGAATCTTTCTTTTTAGAATAGGCTATTGTTTTTGGTTCTGGAATATCACCATTTAAATCACTCAATCTAATCGCCAAATCATCTGCTTGTTTAAATTTTGGCTTGTGACAATCATCGCATTTGATATCTTCGGCCTCTTCCATATGATGATGTTTTTGACCATCACCCATCACCCCTTTTTCAGTATGACAATCAATGCAATCCATTTTTGCAGATGCATGATGTATATCTGCTGGCAATTCATAATAAAATCGACTGTTGTCCAATTTATTGGAAAACTCACCATTTTTATAAGGAGTCCCATATCCTTCACTTTCAAATTTTCCAAAATATGAAAGTCCGATACGATTGGATCGATTATGGCATTTTAAACAATTCGATGAGGGGATTTTAGTTGAAAATTTTGGATGAGTGTATTTTAAATCAACCATTTTATTTTTTTTACCCATACGGTGACAATCAGCACACCCTCCCCCTTTTGCATGATTGGGATCATTAAAAACCGATTCATCTTGATTGATATGACAAGAAGCACACGCTTTTCTAAAGTGATTTTCTGCCAAAGAGATATCGTTTTCATCTTTACCACGTATATCATCAATGCTCTCATAACTAAGTGGTGTTGAACTCTCTCCCCATTGGAATTTTAATACTCCTAAAATCCCATTTTGGGTATTCATCATAGAGCCATTTACCCTTTTAATTATATCTTCATGACACTCCCCACAAAATCTTTGTGCATGCTCTAATCGTGAAGGGTTTAGCACCATACCCAAATGCGCATCTTTTTTATTGCTTGCAAATTTATTTCCACCGTGGCATTTAAAACAGCCAAAAATTTCATTGGGATGTGAACTGTCCATGTCCGTTGTTTGAATATGGCAGCTCATGCATTGATCAGGTTTGGAAGGGACAATGATTGGTTTTTGAATATTTCTATATAAAGATATCGCAATAATTGCTAATGATATAAAAACGGCAATACTAAATTGAAAAATACGCATAAAAAAGCATCCAAAGAATCAGTAAAAAAATCACCGTTTTTGTATTTTTCACTTTAGGAAAAATATACAACAATAAAAACGGAATGCACAACAATAGGTTCACACTCAACGAACTCCATGATAGCTGTAGTAAGTTTTCAGCACCCCAGAAAAACCAAGGACCCAAAACATGATCAACATCCAAGTCAAGAGCAATATCTAAGGGCATAGACACAAATAAGCTCAACAGCATCGTAAAAGCAAGAGCAATAGTAAAATATCGCACATCAACACTTATTTTTTTGACATGTTTATACACCCCAAAAGCTAAAATAAGGGGTAAAAATACAATATGCCAGATAAAGAACTTCCAATAAAAAACCTCTTTATCTTGAAATAAAACCAAAAAATTATCCAATAAAGGTGTCTCTTTTATCAATGCAAAAGCAACTTGTGCTGCAGCATTGGCACTTTGATCTGCTTTTAAAACAAAACCAGTAAACATCAAAATAACTACAACAAAAGCAGCTAAAATAGAATAATTCCATGATGTTGCAGAAATTTTAATCTCTTTTTTATACAGTTCAATACCAATATGAATAAGTAAAATAACTAAAAAAACCTCTGAACTAAAATAATGAAGTTGTCTAAAAAAAGCACCAAAAGGGATGATATAATTTAATTTTTGTACAGAATCATAAGCATTTGAAGGATAATAAGCAAAAACAATTATAATTCCACTAATCATACTGACTGCAAAAAATGCTTGTGTTAACCAAGCTATATACTTTGACATACTCAACCTACATAAAGAGTTTTATTTTTTATCTTAAAAACAATTTTATCCAAATCTCTCTTAGCAGGGCCTCGTAACCTTGTGCCTTCCATATCAAATCTGCTTTTATGGCAAGGGCAATTAAACTGTTGTGTTTGTGTAGTGTAGTTTAAAATGCAACCCATGTGGGTGCAGTGTGCATCGTAGACATCTATTGTATGCTTTTTTTTATAGATAAACATTTGAGATTGTTTTAAATACGTAATACCCTCATTTATGTCTCTTAGAGGTATTGTAATTTTAATATTTGGTGTGTCACTAAAAAATATAAATTTCCCAATAGGATACGTAAAACCTCCTGCAAGCATATACGGCAGGAGTTTTACAAAGTTTCGTCTGTTGCTATTTGTCATAAAACATTATAGCTTAACAACCCTCAAACTGAGGAGCACCACCACCTGCTGCTGGTCCTGAAGCTTCTTGACTTCTTTCAATAAATGTCTCAAACTCTTCAACTTCGCCCTCATCGGCAATTTTTTGAATGATATCATCATAATTTGCCCAAGCTTTTGCGCTCCATGCATTTGCTCTTACGGCTTTTTGTGCATATACTTTAGCTAATGGTAAATTATCCGCATCAATTTGTTCTCTTGAAACGGTGATAAATCGTTCAGCTTCTATGTTACTCATTTTGTAATCTTGTTTATTTTGAGCAAATAAATTTGTACTAAATAATCCAACTACCAATAATGCTACCAAACTCAATAGTGTTATTTTATTTTTTTTCATCATCTTTTTTCCCTTATGAATTTATATTTATATAGTAAACATTTGGTAATGTTCCCTCATCTTCTTTAAGCCGCATTATTGATGTTGCATCTTTTAGAAGTTTTGAGACATTACTGCTTGGATCATTAATGTCTCCAAAGTTTCGTGACTCTCCTACACACGTGGTTACACAAGCAGGATCAAGTCCTTGAGTGATTCTTGGTAAACAAAATGTACATTTATCCACTGTTTGAGCATGCTCATCATAATATCGAGCATCGTAAGGACACGCTATTTGACAAGCTTTACATCCTATACACATATCAGGTTCAACCAATACAATACCATCTTCATCTCGTTGAAAACTAGCTCCCGTTGGACACACATCCACACAAGGTGCATTATCACAATGATTACACAAAGTGGGTAAAAATCCAATTGTTGGATTCCCAAAATTATCTTCCCCCTCAACTTCCCAAACTTTTGTTCGATAAGCTTCTTTAAGTTCAGGAACATCCCAATCTGTTTTACACGCTACATAACAAGCATCACAACCAATACAACGATCACCAATGATAACCATTGCAAGATTTTTTTCTTTATTTTGTTTTTGATTAATTGTATTCATCATCTACCCCTTTACCACTTTTACAAAACCATTATGAAAAGCAGCTGCTCCACTAATAGGATCAATTTCATTACTTACAAAATATTGAGTATCAATCCCTTTATTATTCATCTGTTTTGATGTTTTACCAAAACCATAATGGACAAATACACAACCAGATTTTATCCTTTTTGTTACTTTTAACTTTTCAAACTTTGATTTGTATTGGGTTTTAGTATTCAATAATTTCACCATTTGCCCATCTTCAAATCCAAGTTTTTGTGCATCATCAGGATGCATCCAAATTGGACTGCTATCTTGAAGCTCCAAAAGTGCACTATTGCTTTGAGTTCTTCCATGCGAATGGTGTGGTGTTCTTCCAAAGAGCAATCTAAACTCATCACTTTTTGGCATAATTGGATCTTTATAAATTGGCATTGGAGAAAATTCATCACCAAATTGAGCAAAAGCCTCATCAAGATCAGGAGAATAAAGTTGTGCTTTACCAGTTGAGGTAGGAAACTTTGGTGTTCCTCCACTTGCAAATGGATAAGGATCAACATCATCAAACAATAGTGTCCCATCTTTTTCTAATCGCTCTTTTTGATTGTCATCTAAAGTAGCTATTAAATCATCCATCTGTTTTTGAGGAGAGTTTTTAAAGTATTTTTCCACTCCAAATTTTTTAGCAATACCCTCACATATCTCAAAACACCCTTTTGTGTCGTATATAGGTGCAATAGCTGCCTTTCGTAAAGCAACAAAAGGTACTTTATCCTTACTTACATAAGGTGCATCATCTCTTTCTAAATAAGTAGATTCAGGTAATACAATATCAGAATAATTTACTGTCCCAGTAAACTGTGTATCAATAGAGATTATCAAATCAAGATTATCCATAGCATCAAAAAGTTTATTTTCTCCAACAGCACTGTGTCCTACTGGATTTGTACCATACATCAGCCAAGCTTTTATAGGATAAGGTTTTTGTGTTAAAGTTGCTCTGTATATACCATTTGTCAAACCTAAATTTGTTGGTGCAAAAGAATACTTTTCACCCTTTCCTGCTTCATCTGCTCTTCTAACTGTTGGTAGGTGAGGATGATCATATTTAGGTAGATCAAGAGGTGCTTTAGTTCTATAAAAGATTCCGCCAGGCACTCCCCAGCTCCCCATCAAAGCATTTATAATTGCAATTGCTCTTACTGTTTGAGTATCATTTGCATATCTTGTCATTCTTCGTGGAGGCATTGCTACCACATTTGGAGCATCTTTTGCAAATTCCCAAGCAATTCTCTCAATTGTTGCAGCATCAATACCTGTTTTTTCAG
>JAYEFX010000289.1:0-4989 GCA_034658775.1 Campylobacterota bacterium | reverse complement strand
GCAAAACTTGAATATGAAATAGCAGATTTTACTGTAAATGGTGAAGAGTTTACCGGAACGTGTTTTAGCATTATTTTACCTAAACAATAAATACCTTTATCTTTTTATATGCTCTAAAGTTTGAGTAGTATATCATTGCATTAATTATACATATTATACTAGGGATATCATGAGCATCATAACTATTCAAAACTTAACTTTTTCATACGATAAAGATACCGTTCTTAAGGATATTCATTTAGATGTTCAAAAGGATGATTTTTTAGCCATCATTGGTCCCAATGGGGGAGGAAAATCTACCCTACTTAAACTTATTCTTGGATTTAATAAAATCAAAATAGGGAACATAAAAGTGCTAGGAGAAAATCCAAAAAGCAATCTTTCTCATATTGGCTACGTACCCCAAAATACCAATATAAATACCAATTTTCCCATTAAAGTTATTGAGGTCGTATTGATGGGTCACATCGATAATGAACGCCATAAAAACAATGAAAAAGAGATGTTTTTCAATAAATTTTTCAACATAGGTTATAAAAAAAGTGAAATAGCTTGTGCTTTAGGAGCCTTAGATCAAGTTGGTATGAAAGAGTTTGCGCATCACAAGATTGGTTCATTGTCCGGAGGTCAACGTCAACGAGTGATGATTGCACGAGCACTTTGTGCGCATCCAAAGATTTTGATCCTTGATGAGCCAACGGCAAGTATTGATGTAGAGGGTCAACGACAAATTTATGATTTACTAAAGCTTCTGAATAAACAGATCACTATTATAGTAGTAAGTCACGATATCTCTGTAGTATTAAATTATGCAAATAAAGTAGCGCATATCAACAAAACACTCACGTTTCATGATATCCATGATACCAAAAGCTTCAATACAGATGATCAACACTTTTGTGAAGTTGAGTTGCTTCAGATGCTCAATAAGCATCCCCATAATGAAACAAAGAGTTGTGAATGTTAGAACTTTTAAGTTATGAGTTTATACAAAATGCATTAATTGCTGGCATACTTGTAAGTATTGCTTCAGGAATTATCGGTTCTCTCATTGTGGTAAATCGTATGGTATTTTTAGCAGGAGGTATTGCGCACACCTCATACGGAGGTATAGGATTAGCGGTGTATTTTGGTTTTCCAATTTTTTTGGGAGCCTCATTATTTGCTGTGAGTGCTGCACTTTTAATGGCATTTATTACATTAAACAATCGTGAACGAATTGATACCTTTATTGGTCTTATTTGGGCAGTTGGTATGGCTATAGGGATTATTCTTATTGATCTTACTCCTGGATACAATGTGGATATGATGAGTTATCTTTTTGGATCAATTTTGGCCGTATCTGCAGAAGATATTTATTTTATGACTGGCTTACTTGGTGCCATTATTTTTATTATTGTCTTTTGGTATCGTGATATTTTAGCAGTCTCCTATGACAGTGAATACGCGCAGCTTCGAGGAATTAATGTTAAATTCTTTTACACGTTAATCTTAGTGATGTCCGCTTTAACTGTTGTCATAGCTATTAAAGTAGTGGGATTGATTTTAGTGATTGCATTGCTTACCATCCCTATTTACATTGCCGAAAAACTTTCCCATTCATTGCTTAGCATGATGATGATCTCTGGAGTTTTATCTTCAATTTTTACCCTTAGTGGATTGTGGATATCGTATACTTACGATTTGACTTCAGGTGCGAGTATTATAATGATAAGTGCTGTAGTCTTGGGTATCTATCTACTTGGCTCCACACTTAAAAAAACAATCTAAAGCGACACTTGGGTTTGTTTGGATATAATCCTCTTTATGGATAATTATGAATACACTGAACTGCTAAAAAAACTTAATCAAAAACTGCAAAATATTGAAAATATTTTAAAACCTGACCTTATCAATGTACGCCTTAAAGAAATTGAGGCACTTGAAGCAAGTGAAAATTTTTGGAACGATATTGACAATGCAACCAAAATTGGAAAAGAAAAAAATCAACTTCTTTCAAAATTGGCAAAATTTTCCAAAGCCAATGAGAAACTAAGTGATGCAAATGACTTATACGACATGGCTAAAGAGGAAAAAGATGAAGAGACCATTGAGATGCTTTTTGATGAAGCATCCGATTTGGATGAAGTGATTGCTAAAACTGAAGTTGATGTGATGCTAAGTGCTCCCGAAGACAATCTAAATGCCATTGTCTCCATTCACCCCGGAGCTGGAGGAACTGAATCTCAAGATTGGGCGCAGATGCTTTATCGTATGTATCTTCGATGGAGTGAACGAAAAGGGTTTAAAGTTGAACTGCTTGACTACCAAAGTGGGGAAGAAGCAGGTATCAAAGATGCCTCAATGATCATCAAAGGGGAAAATGCCTACGGTTATTTAAAAGCTGAAAATGGGATACATCGATTGGTGAGAATCTCCCCTTTTGATTCCAATGCAAAACGTCATACCTCTTTTGCTTCAGTGATGGTTTCTCCTGAAATTGATGATAACATTGATATTGTGATTGAAGATAAAGATATCCGTATTGATACCTATCGTGCTAGTGGTGCAGGTGGACAACATGTCAACAAAACAGAATCAGCTATCCGTATCACGCATATAGAAACGAATGTCGTAGTACAATGTCAAAACGATCGATCACAGCATAAAAATAAAGCAGCTGCAATGAAAATGTTAAAATCGCGTTTATATGAACTTGAACTTGAAAAACAAGCTGCCAAAAAAAATGGGGTAGAAAAAAGTGAAATTGGTTGGGGACATCAAATACGTTCATACGTCATGCAACCTTATCAACAAATCAAAGACACACGAAGCAATATAGGCTACAGCAACGTAGATGGAATCTTAGATGGTGATCTGGATAAAATGATTGAAGATGTTTTAATAGCCAAAAATACTTAACTTTCATAAATAACCTTTAATCTTATCTACACTATAATCATAAAAAAAATTAAGGATTTCAAATGGATATGGGACATATAGTTACACAATACGCAATTCAATTTGCATTGGCTGTTGCAATTTTTATCATTGGTAAAAAAATTGCAATATACGCAAAAAACTGGATCAAAAAAGGTTTTAGCAAATCAGGAATGGATGCAACACTTTCAAACTTTTTATGTGATGTAGCTTATGGATTGATGCTTATCTTTGTCGTTCTTGCAGCGTTGGGTCAAGTAGGTGTTGAAACTACCTCATTTATTGCTATTCTTGGTGCTGCTGGTTTGGCTATTGGTTTAGCATTTCAAGGTGCTTTATCCAATATTGGTGCAGGGGTGATGATCATCTTTTTTCGACCATTTAAGATTGGTGATTTTGTTGAAGCAGGTGGAACAACAGGTGTTGTTGAAGATATCAATGTATTCAATACCGTGCTAAAAACGGGAGACAATAAAGTTATCATCGTTGGTAACTCCAATATCATTTCTGGAAACATCACCAATTATTCTGCAAAAGATACACGTAGAGTTGATTTGACCTTTGGTATTGGCTATGATGATGACCTAAAGCTTGCAAAGCAAACTCTAATCGATATCATCAATGCAGATGAACGGGTATTAAAGGATCCTGAACCCTTTGTGGCGGTTTCAGAACTTGCGGACAGCAGTGTAAATTTTGTTGTTCGTGCATGGGTAAAAAGTGGTGATTATTGGGGTGTTTATTTTGATACTCTTGAAACGGTTAAAACAACATTTGATGATAAAGGTATCTCAATCCCTTATCCACAAATGGACGTACATCAACATACAGCGTAATTGCTCTTAAACAAAAGGTGGAAGATTTTCTTCTGCCTTTTTTTATACCTATATTTATCTATTACAAAGGGATGCAATGAGATGGAAAAATTCCAGACGAAGTTCAAATTTAGAAGATAAGCGATCCCAATCATTTAGTTCAGCAGGAAGTAATCGTGGATCTATGATGGCACTTTTGCCTATTGCAAAGATGCTAATCAAAACTAAAATTGGTCGTGTTATTCTTGGTATTGGTGTGTTGGCATATTTTATGGGATTTAACCCTTTAGCACTGTTAGATGTCACTTCACCCAAGCAGCATACAGCAGCGAATAAAACACTAGCTACTACTCAACAAAAAACCAACAATGAACATGCTCAATTTATCTCAGTAGTTTTAGCACAAACTGAAGATGTATGGAATGATTTGTTTATCCAACATGGTTCCAAATACATTGAACCAAAACTGGTTTTATTTAGAGATAAAGTCAATAGTGGTTGTGGTTATGCGTCAAGTCAAACGGGCCCATTTTATTGTCCTGCGGATCAAAAAGTATATTTAGATCTCTCCTTTTTTGATGCATTAGCAAAACGACATGATGCTCCGGGAGATTTTGCGCAAGCCTATGTAGTTGCTCATGAAGTAGGACATCATGTTCAAATGATCACAGGGGTATTGACAAAAGTAAGGCAACAAAAACAACACGTCAGCAAAAAAGAACAAAATGCACTGCAAGTAAAAGTGGAACTGCAAGCAGATTGCTATGCTGGTATCTGGGCGCATTACTTGCAAAAAAAAGGCGATATCATAGAAGAAGGGGATATCAATGAAGCATTAAATGCTGCTAGTGCTATTGGAGACGATACCTTGCAAAAACAAGCACAAGGTTACGTCGTGCCCGATTCTTTTACGCACGGCTCCTCTTATGATCGTCGTTCTTGGTTTGAAAAAGGTTTACGCTATGGTACTGTAAAAGCATGTAATACCTTTTAAGATTTTATAACCTCTTCAAAAGGGCTAATGATTTGCTCTTGAAGTATCTGCTTATCTTCACTTTGCACATCTAAAACATGCACGTATAAATTTTTCTCATGCAGTTCCATTGTAATGGTTCCTGGTGTTAGAGTAATTGCATTTGCCAACAACAACTTATCAAAATCATCACATAATGTTGTTTTGAGTTTAACAATACCTGGATTGATCTGTATTTTTGGACGCAAAACAATTTTTGCCACTTCAATATTTGCCTTAACT
>JAYEFX010000288.1:0-4994 GCA_034658775.1 Campylobacterota bacterium | reverse complement strand
AAAATATTTTATACTATTTTTTATGGTAATCATTTTTATATTGCACAGTATAGTGCATTATAATAAAAACAAATCTACTGATGAATATCTTCAAGAAAAAACACAACAACGCTACATGGAATATCAGGTTGTGTACAACAACTACAAAGCTTTTGCGAACATGACCTTTCAAACGCATGTAAATACAAGTACAATCATTGATCTGTTTGCCGCACGAGATCGAGTGGGATTGAAAAATTATTTAGATAATGATTATCAAAAGTTGAGACAATTCAGTATACGCCAATTGCATTTTCATCTTCCCAATAATGATAGTTTTTTAAGAATGCATCGACCCAATAAGTTTGGAGACAATTTAACCAAAGCTCGATTAACCGTAAAATATGTCAATGAAAATAAAAAGTTTATTCACGGTTTTGAAGAGGGGAAGATATTTAACGGTTTTCGATTTGTGTATCCTTTGTTCAAAAATAATGAACACATAGGAAGTGTGGAGGTTTCTTACAGTGCATTGTTTTTTATAAAAGAGATGGTGCAAAGTTATAATGTTATTAGCAATTTTTTTATTGATAAAAAGATCGTTGGGGAAAAAGTTTTTAGTGATGAAAAGTCAAACTACATGCAAAGTCCCTATGAAAAATATTTAATTCAAAAATCAATTATGCGGTATTTGGATATCGACAGCTCAAAAATTAAATTATCCAAACAGTATAAAGAAAGTGTATATGAAAAGGTCACGAAAGGCGCACCTTTCTCCATGCTTTTCAATGGTGATATGGGTCAAATTATTACGTACATACCATTAAAGAATCCTATAACCAAAAAAACAGTGGCGGTTTTAAGTATCAAGTCAGATGATCGATATATTCAAAATAAGCAAAAAAATACATTGGTTTTCTTTTTGCTTATGAGCAGTTTAGTCGCCATTATATTGTATGTCATATACAAACAATTAAGTTATCAATACCGATTGCAATCTGAAGTAAAAGAGAAAACAAAAGCGCTACGAATGGAAAAGCATGAGTTGGAAAAAGCTCAAAGAATTGCCAATTTAGGATTTTGGTCGCTGAATTTAAAAAACAATAAAGTACACTGGAGCAAAGAAATTTTTAATATACTTGAAGTGGATTCGTTAACCTTCAAGCCAAACAATGAGGTTTTTTTGAATTGTATTCATCCTGAGGATAAGGCCAATTTAATCGATGCTTATGCGCAATCTTTAAAAGATGATGAGGAGTATTATATAAACTACAGACTGATCATGAATGATGGAAGAATTAAATGGATCAAAGAGGAGCGTGAAACCACATTTGATGCAAATGGCCAAGCAGTTGTTTCAACAGGTGTGATGCAAGATATTACTCAAGAAAGATGCAATGCACAAGTGATAGCCGAACAAGCAAAAATGGCATCCATGGGTGAGATGATTGGGAATATCGCACATCAGTGGAGGCAACCGTTGTCGGTGATATCAACAGCTGCTACGGGCATAAAAGTACAAAAAGAGTTTACCAATCTTAGTGATGAGGATCTTTTTTCTACTTGTGATGCGATTAATAACAATGCCCAGTATTTATCTAGAACAATTGATGATTTTAGAAATTTTATCAAAGGGGAGAGGGTAAAATCATTTTTTAATTTAAAAGCGGAAATAGACAGTTTTTTAAATTTGATAGATGGCACCATTAAAGAAAATGGAATTGATATTGTATTGGATATTCAAGAAGATATTCAAATACATGGTTACCAAAACGAACTCACTCAATGCTTTATCAATATTTTTAACAATGCAAAAGATATTTTGATAGAAAATGAATTGGAGCCAAAATTAATTTTTATTGCTACGCAAGTTGATAAGAACAATGTACACATAAGCATCAAAGACAATGCCGGTGGAATAGCTAAAAAAAATATTTCAAAAGTATTTGAACCCTATTTCACAACAAAACATCAATCACAAGGTACAGGGCTTGGACTGCACATGACGTATAATTTAATAGTAGATGGGATGCACGGTTCCATAAGTGTTCAAAACACACAATTTAAACATGAAAACAAGGATTATGTTGGGGCAGAATTTTCAATCATATTGCCAATTCAATAAAAAAACCGACTAAAGAAATTTCCGTAAAGCTACTATAACAATAAATTGGATATAATCACGAATTAAATTAAATTTCAGATGGAAAAAATGTGGATTATAAAGTAGAAATAGAAAAACTAAAAGAAGAGTTGGATGTAACCGTTGTTGCACACTTCTATCAAAAAGATGAAGTTTTTGACATGGCAGATATTACTGGTGACAGTTTGGAATTGGCTAAAAGATCAAAAGCAAGCCAATCTAAATACATTGTATTTTGTGGTGTGGGCTTTATGGGTGAAAGCGTTAAAGTGATGAGCCCCCAAAAAACGGTATTGATGCCAAAGCTTGCATGTTGCGCCATGGCAAGCATGATCGATGTTGATTTTTATCAAAGCTCACTGCAAAAAATTATTGACTCAGGTGTGGAAAAAGACAATATTTTACCCATCACGTACATCAATTCAAGCGCAGCAGTAAAAGCTGAAGTTGGAAAAATGGGCGGACTGGTATGTACAAGTTCCAATGCTTTTAAAATCATTGAAAAAGGGCTTGAAAGCGGTAAAAAAATCTACTTTGTGCCGGATCGTTGTTTGGGGCAAAATTTTGCCAATCAAATGGGATTAACGTCATCCGTTATTGGTGATGGAAGTGATTTAAGCCAAGCAGACATTATCTGTTTTGATGGTTTTTGCTCCGTACATCAATTGTTTAGCGTAGATGATATTGAGTTTTATAAAGAAAAATACGATGATATTGTTGTTGCCGTGCATCCAGAATGTGATCCAAAAATAGTTGATAAAGCTGATTTTGTAGGTTCAACTTCTCAGTTGATTAAATACATTAAAGAAGCACCAATTGAACAAAAGATTGTTGTAGGAACGGAGTTTAATATGGTTAATCGACTGCGTGAAAAAAATACGTATATCTTAAGCTCAACCAAGCCAGAGTGTCCAACCATGAATGAAACTACCTTAGAGGATCTGTATTTGACATTGAAGTCAATCAAAGATGGTGAAGTGATCAATGAAATTTGTGTTGATGAGCAAACCGTAAAATACGCACGACTCGCTTTAGAGCGAATGTTTGAAGTTTAGGAAAAGAAAAAATGATTAATATTAAAAAATTTGTAAAAGCAGCTATCTTAGAAGATAATGGTCGAGGAGATTTGTTTTTTGATATCGCACCAAAAGGGAGATTTACAGCTCGAGCTATCTCAAAATCGGATGGTATTTTAGCCGGTGTTAAATACGCAAGATTAGTAGGAAGCACTGAAAAGTTTGATTGTAAGTTTTTAAAAAAAGATGGTGATGCGGTCAAAAAAGGGGACGTAATAGCGGAGCTTGAAGGTAAAGCATCGATTCTTTTGAGTTCGGAGCGTACTTTTTTAAACATGCTTCAACATGCATCTGGAATAGCAACCATGGCACATGAATACTCTAAATTGATGAAAGGAACCAATGTGGTTCTTTTGGATACACGAAAAACACGTCCACAGTTGCGAGAATTTGAAAAATATGCCAGTCGAGTGGGTGGAGCAATTAATCACCGTTTAGGGTTGGATGATTGTTTGATGCTTAAAGATACCCATTTAAAAACTATTGTAGATCTTAAAGATTTTGTAAAAAAAGCACGGAAACGAATCTCTTGGGTTACTAAAATTGAGATTGAATGTGAAACATTTGCGCAAGTTCAAGAAGCGATGGATGCAGGAGCGGATATCATTATGTGTGATAATATGACACCTGATCAAATTCATGAAGTTGTAGAGTTTAGAGATGCACACTATCCATACGTATTGCTTGAAGCCAGTGGAAATATCTCATTGGAAACAATTTCAAATTATGCAAAAACGGGTGTTGATGCAATCAGTTCAGGAAGTATTATCCATCAAGCTACATGGCTTGATTTTTCCATGAAATTTGATTAATAGGATTATTTTGAACCACTTAAAAGATGAATTTATTCGTGCTTGGGAAAGAATACAGCAAGCACGCTATATTGTAATTGTTACCCATATTAATCCTGATGCAGATACTTTAAGCAGTGCCTTAGCCTTATCCAATTTATTTGCAGAACATAATATCAACCATAAGGTGTACAACAGCAGTAAAAGTTTACCTACAAATGTAAATTTTCTTCATCGGTACGATAAAATTACAAATCAGTTGCCGCAAAGTTTTGATTTAGCGATTAATGTTGACTGCGGCAGTCTTAGTCGATTTGGGTTTGAACTGGATAAAAAGATAGATTTGATTAATATTGATCATCACATATCTAATGACAATTTTGGAACGATAAATATCGTAGATGCACAAAAAGCAAGTACAGCAGAGTTGGTTTATTTTCTTTTTAAGTTTAATAATTTAAAAATTTCAAAATACAGTGCGCAGTGTATCTATACGGGGATCTATGATGACAGTTTGTCTTTTTCTACACAACGCTGTGACGCGCAAACTTTTGCTACGGTTGAGGATCTAATAACGTGTGGTGCAGATACTGGTTGGATTGCACAACAGCTAAGAAGACGGGATTCACTAGCAAAATACAGAGTGTTGCCTAAGGTATTAAACTCTTTAGAATTGTTTAATGAAGGGAAAATAGCGGTGATTCATCTTGATCCGTTATGGCTAAAAGAAACGGGTGCTACACCTAGTGATTGTGAGGTAGCTTTAGATATGATTTTAAATATTGCAGTGGTAAATATTGCCATCTTTTTACGTCAATCGAAGAACCATGTACGCGTATCATTACGATCCAAAAATGGTGTTGATGTGTCGCATATTGCTAATCATTTCAATGGTGGTGGTCACACTATGGCAGCAGGGTGTAAGATCAAATATAGATTTAAATGAAGATGGAAATGCTAAACTATATGTAAGTGGTACTAAAGTTTATGATGGTGGTGCTAGTG
>JAYEFX010000287.1:0-5007 GCA_034658775.1 Campylobacterota bacterium | reverse complement strand
TTAAAGCATTGGTTATCCCGATGTTTGACCGTGATGGAAATATTGTAAAGTATACCTCTTCAAGATTTTTGATTACCGAAGATGAAAAACATAAGCAGATGCTCAAAAAACAGATTTTATCTCATAAAACGGCTGGTTTTTCACAATACAAAAAGTGTCAAGAGGAGATACAGGTCGCTCTTGAGATGCAAGAGATTGACTTTAAAGAAGATTTTGTAAAAATAGAAACTACACTGCATGATGTTAATCAAGAGCGAAAAGATCTTAAAAGAAAACTTCAAGGAAGAGAGAAAAAAATATTTGAACTTGAAGATGAAGTTAAGCGACAAATGCAACGTTATGAATCAATGCAGTCGCAAATGCATAAAAAAGCACAAGATGAATATTCTAAAAACCAGGATTCTAATAAAAACTACGATCATCTCGTTATTGCTAAAAACAAACTTGAAGAGGATGTTAATGCAGGGCAATACACAATTCGAAAAATGCAAGAACGTATTGATGAATACATTAAACGAATAGATGACTTAAATGATGTCATAAAAAGTAACGGTCTATAGTGCATAAGTTTTTAAAACTATTTAATATTTTTTTCCAATTTTGAACTGTAAAAAGAGATGGGGTAAGTTAACATCAAATAGCCCAATGCTAAAGGGATATAACTCTCCAAAGTAGAGTAGGTGTATGCATTTACCTCTTGTGCATTCATGGTAAACTCACTAATGGAAATAATCGACAACAGTGATGAGTCTTTAATGATGGATGCAAATTGTCCAGTAAGGGCTGGCAACATACGTTTAAAAGCTTGTGGGAAGATTATGTATCGATATATCTGATAGTTGCTCATGCCTAAAGACAGTGAAGTTTCAAACTGTTCTTTATCTACGCTGTAAACTGCCGCACGAATTATTTCACTCACATAAGCACCTGAAAATAAAGCTAAGATAACCACACCCACAACATAACGATTATCAAGCCCTAAACTGCTGGCAAAAACATAGAAAAATATTAAAATTTGTACCAAAAGAGGGGTTCCTCTGATAATCTCTATGTAAAATCGTGCAAAGAAACGCAATAAAATTATCTTAGAGTTTTGTGCGTAGGCAAAAAATAATCCAATCAAAAAACTAAGAATTAAAGCAAAAAATGAGATAATAATGGTCATAAAAAAACCATCAATAAATTTTTGTTTATATTCCCAAACACCTTGAAAATTAAAGCTGTACGAAACAGTTGTAAACATAAAATAAAATAGAAAAATCACTAAAATACTTAGGGTAAAAAAATTGAAGATGTAAATGCCAAGGCTTAGCTTTACATCTTTTTTAAAAGGTATCTCTTGGATAAAAAACTTTTTAATATCGATTGATAAATCCTAAAAGAAAAAAGGTATTTTTAATCTGTCAAATGTTTCTCGAGCTTCATTTAAATATTTATACGACAACTCATCAAATGTTTTATCTTGTTTTGCTTTGGCAATAAACTCGTTAATGTTGGCTTTTAATTCTGGTTCATTTTGTCTTAGTGCAATTCCCCAGTGCTCAAAATCTTTTTGAAATGAAGCTAAAATTGCTTTGGTTGTTGCTTGATTTTTTGACCAGTTTTTATATATTGTTAACTGATCATAAATAAAGGCATCTGCTTTGACCTGAACAACTTCAAGTACACAAGTGCTCTCCTTGTCAAACACTAAAACCGTTGCATTTGTAAGGTGATCTTTTGCGTACAGATGTCCTGTTGAGCCTTTTTTAACCGCCACAACTTTTCCAACTTGATTTAAATCAGCAATCTTATCAACACCTGAGTTGATTCCTGCTAGAATAGCCAATGAAGATTTTGCATAAGGATCTGAAAAATCAATGGTTTTTTTACGTTCATCATTAATGGTCATTGATGAGATGATAATGTCTATTTTTTTAGTTTTAAGTGAAGGGATAAGTCCATCCCAAGCAATGTTCTGAATAACTACTTCACGCCCAAGGTGCTTACCTAAAGCATACGCCATATCAACCGATACACCTGATGGATCACCTTGCTTATCACTCATCTCAAATGGAGGGTAGGCCAACTCCATACCAACTTTTAAAACTTTTGGTGCTGCTTGGGTAGTTTTTACGGTTTCTTTGCTGTCTGAGCATGCAGTAAACATTAATGCTATTAATATTAGTACAATGGTAGATATTTTTTTCATTTTTTTCCTTAAATTAATTAATACGTTATTATTGCACAATAAACTTAGATGTATTTAAAATGTACAATGCAATAATAAAATATTATGCCAATGATGGTTTGTTTTTGGAAACATAAAGATACACAAATATTCCAAGTGCGGCAAAAATTGTTGATTGTAAAATTCCCATGGTTAACCAATCAGAGTACAAAAATCCCAATTGAATATCGGGTTGCCTAAAGTATTCTGCGATAATGCGGGCAATAGAATATAGAATTATATACAGCAAGGCTAATTGTCCTACAAAGTGTGTACGTTTTCGATATAAAAATAGGATTACAAAAAGTAACAAACCTTCCAAAAAGGCTTCATACAATGCTGAAGGGTGACGCAGAGTATTTCCTACATAGATTCCCCATGGTACATCGGTGACTCTTCCTACAAGTTCTTGATTTAAAAAGTTTCCAATTCTTCCAAAAATATACCCAGCTGAGATTCCTACTACAGAGATATCTGCTAAAAAAAGCATGGAAATTTTATATTTTCGTGCAAATAAAAATGAAGCAATAATAAACCCAATCAATGCACCATGATAGCTCATGCCTGAAATTCCAGCGTACATCCCATTTATAAAAGGATTAAAAATTTGCCAAGGATGCGTGACATAGTACATGGTATTGGAATCGTAAAACAGTATGTATCCAAGGCGTGCACCTAAAATTACACCAATTTCAACCCACCACACATAACTGTCAAAAATATCCTCTTTGATGTTTATTTTATCTTTTCGTATAAGCCACTTTGTGACAACTATGGCAGATATTAGAGCAAAAGCGTACATCAATCCATACCAATGTACGGAGATTGGCCCTAAAGTAAAGGCTATGGGGTCAAAATTGGCATAGATGTGTTGCCAGTTATTCATTTTAGTCTAACATCTTTGCAATGAGTTCAATGGGATTTTTAAATACCACATCTGATGCATCTGCTTTGTGAAGTGAGTCGGTAATTTGCATTCGACATGCACTGCACTCTGCGCTTACAATAGTTGCTTTAGTGTCTTTTATCATGGCTGCTTTTGGCGCACCTGCTGCTTTAGCAAAGTGATATTTTTCACTTTGCATGGTCACACCACCAAAACCACAACAACGATCGGAATCGCTCATCTCAACTATTTTGTGATTTTGAGACAATAACTCTCTTGGCTCCTCATGAACCCCTTGCATTTTTTTAGCATGACAAGGGTCATGATAGGTGATTATATCATGAATATTTTTATCTTTAGAAGCTAATACCTCTTTTAGTTGTGTATTGTTTTGAAGCCATTGCGTTGCCATCTTTACTTTTGGTGCTATTTTAGCAGCACGCTCTTTCCAATCAGGCTGATCGTGTAAGAAATGTTCCCAATCAATATTAATCATTGCACTACATGTGGCTTCTGGAACAATAATAGCATCAACATCATCAATAAATGTTTCAAAATAGGTTATATTTTTTTTAATCAGATAGTCAACCGTATCAAAATCACCCGTAAAATAGGCTGGTGCTCCACAACACAATTGTTTTTTAGGGATAAACGCATCAATTTCCAATGTTTTGAGTATTTTCATCAAGCTATCACCAATATTGGTATACGAGTAATTTCCCATGCAGCCAATAAATATAGCAACTTTTTGTTTTTGTTCTTTGTTTGAATTAACTGTATTGTCTGGATATTTATTTAAAAATGTTGTTTTATCAGCAAAAGGAAGGGCTCTGTTTTTAATGATGGGTAAACCAAAGTTTACACGTGTTGTTGCACTTTGATTGTTTTCATTGATTTTGATTCCACACGTTTGAAATACCCAGCCCATTTTTGCCATGAGATCCATCGTCTTGCGATGACGCAATAAAAAGAAAAATGCACGTTTGTACCAAGCAATTCCATATTTTTGTGCTATATCATTTCGCACTTGTTCTATAATCATATCCGTGGGCAGATCATTAGGACAAACGTCAACGCAATTTGTACACAAAAAACAACTCTCAAAAATATCTTTTGCTGTAAGATCAAGTTCTAATTCACCACGATCATAAGCACCAAGAAGATCAATAAACCCTCTTGGTGATGTGGTTTCATCTTTATTTATATTAAATATAGTACATACGGGTTTGCATTTACCACATTTGATGCAATCATCTGAAATCTCTGTATAATTAAATTTTAAATCACTCACGTATTCTATATCCTATACTGTTTTACTGAATCTTCTTTTTTCTTCAGGAACTTTTTTCAAGTAGGCATCAAAGGGCATAACAATGTTTCGTATAAGCATTGTACCTGTTGGAGATACTTGAATTTTATCATCTGTTACTTCTACAAGATCGGCATCTTCAAACTCTTTTAAAAGAGGCAGATCCTCTTTGAAATACTCTTTGAAATTGATATCAAACTTTTCTTCTACACCTTGGATTCTTAAAGCAAAATTACTCATAAGCTCCATAATAACAAATTGACGAATTTGATCATCAAGGCTTAATTTATAACCTTTAAATGTAGGAAGTTTTCCCTCGTCAAGTGCGTTTTCATAGTTTTCAAGATCTTTATAGTTTTGTGCATAATAATCAACACCATCACCAATAGATGTAACACCAATACCAATTAAATCAGCGCCACCTTTTGTGGTGTATCCTTGAAAGTTTCGGTGCAATTCACCTTTTTGTATGGCCAAAAAGAGTTCATCTTCAGGTTTTGCAAAGTGATCCATTCCCACCATTTTATAACCATTGGATGTAAACGTATCAATAGTGTCTTTTAAAATTTCTAATCGTTGAGACGGCGGCGCAAAAGTGTCTTC
>JAYEFX010000286.1:0-5015 GCA_034658775.1 Campylobacterota bacterium | reverse complement strand
CGCCAATCTATTTTTTTCGAACTTTAATGCACTTTCTTCCAATGCATCCGCATTAAGAACGCTTGTCGATAGTATGAGTATGCTCAATAATTTCAACGTCAATGACATCATCATCTCCTTTTTGTGTTTTAAATTTTTCGTTATTATTATAAGATGAATCTTTTTTAATAAACTTATTAGCAAACAATACCCCTACAAATTCAAATTGCAATAAGATTCCAATTATATCGGTAAAAAAACCAGGGACAATAAGCAACAATGCTCCTAGTGCCATGGATATATTCATGCGTGAGAAATCTCTTTGACTAATCTTGCCTTGAGAAAAAGCAGTCATGTTTTCAACCAAAGCAAATTTAAAATTTTTAAGTAAAAACATTCCAAAAACTGCTGAGAATATAATCTCAACAAAAGTCATCAACCCTCCTATTTCTCCAGCAATGCTAGATGATACCATCACTTCAGCAAATAGGTAAAAGATAAAATAGATCAAGCCATCAACTCTTTAAGTTTTTGCGCAACATCCTCAAGCGCAACATCAATTTTTTCACCGCTTTTACGATCTGCAATCTCTACAAATCCATCTTGAAGCTTTTTCCCAACAATCACCGCATAAGGAAAACCAATCAATTCATAATCACTCATTTTAAATCCAAAACGCTCTTTTTTACGATCATCCATAATCACTTCTATACCTGCATTTTGCAAATCATCATAGATTCTCAACCCCGCATTGAGTTCATCCTCTTTTTTAGCATTAGAAACAATGATATCGACCATATAAGGAGCTGTATTTTGTGTCCAGATGCAACCTTTATCATCGTGATTTTGCTCAATTACAGCAGCAACCAATCGAGAGATACCAATTCCAAACGTTGCCATCTCAAAAGATTTTGCTTTTCCATTTTCATCTAAAAAATTGGCTTCTAATGCTGAAGAGTATTTATCTCCTAATTGAAAGATGTGCCCCACTTCAATCCCTTTTTTAAACGTAAGTGCACCACCACAAGAACATTTCTGCGCCACCTCTTTGTCTTGCAATTGCTCGTAACTTAACTCATTTAAAGCATTCACTTCAACCTCATCGTCAAATACTGTTTCAATATTAGCTCCATAATCACAGGCTTCACACACTAAAATTGTATCTTCTCCGCTGTTGGCTAAAACATGAAACTCTTTACTACCGCTTCCACCAATAGCACCAGAATCTGCTTGAACCACTCGAAAATCAAGCCCAAGTTCTAAAAATATTTTTTTATACGTTTCTTCCATCAAGCTAAATTCACGTTGCATATCTTCCGTGCTGCTGTGGAAAGAATAGCCATCTTTCATCAAAAACTCTCGTCCTCGTAAAAGACCATATCGTGGACGTGCTTCATCTCGAAACTTTGTATTAATTTGATATAAATTTACAGGTAGATCTTTATAACTTTTTACTCTGTTTTTAACCAATTCAACAATTGCTTCTTCATTGGTTGGACTTAAAACAAAATCATTTTGATGTCGATCTTTGATGCGCAACATCTCTTTACCCATATCGTCCGCTCGTCCGCTTTTATCCCATAAAGCCATGGGTGTCACAAAACTTAATTGAACTTCATTACAGCCAGCATTATCAAGCTGTTTTTTAACAATCGTTCGAATTTTATCCAAGACAATTTTACCCAATGGTAAAAAGTTGTACAATCCCGAACCATTGGCACTGATAAATCCAGCACGTATAAGATATTGATGTGAGGGCAGTGTTGCATCACTTGGTGTTTCTTTAGTTGTGGGTATAAAAAGGCGTGAAAATTTCATGTATAGCAATCCAGTCGTTAAATTTCTGGATATTCTACCATTTTTAAGATATTGATACGGTTAAGGTTTCCACGTTTTAAAATTAATGTATTGAGGAAAAGCCTCAGGTTTAAAAATTGATTTACCAACAAGCAATCTTAAACACTCTTGTATCCCTTCAGTTATACTAGGATGTGGGTGAACTGTTTTCATAATATCTTTCAATGTTGTTTTCTGATCCATTAACGTAGCAATGTACATAATTGATGCCGCAGCTTGAGGACCCGCAGCTCTCATGCCCAACACTTTTGGATTTTCTTCATCACTTACGATAAGTTTGAAAAATCCTGCAGTTTCACGCATTGCTATTGCTCTGGTGACCAAAGCATGTTTATAAAAAACAACTTTGTACGCTAATTTTTGCTCTTGACATTCTTTTTCATTTAAACCAATAGTGGAGATCTCTGGATTAAAAAACATAATGGTCGACATATTACGATAACGCAAAGGATATGCAATCTTAGATTCAATTGCTTTTGCAGCAAAACGCCCTTCCATCTCTGCTACATTTACCAATGCTGCATGACCAGTAATATCTCCTGCAGCATAAATATTGGATGCGACTTGACAATGATCGTTAACATTGAGCAAGTTACGATCAGTAAGTTTCACTCCAATATTATCAAGCCCCAATTGCTTAACTGTTGGGACACGTCCAATGGAAATTAAAATCGTATCCACCGCAATCACTTCAGTATGACCATCTTTATAATCAAGAACAACATCCATGTGCGTATCGTATTTTTGAACTTCTCGCAAATTTGCAGTATGATAAATATTTACCCCAATATCCTCAAGCATACTTCCAGCATAATCACTCACATCATCATCTTCAAAGGGGATAACTCGCTCTTGAGAATCCAATAAATGAACTTGTGTTTGAGCAAACTCTGCAAATATGGTTGCAAATTCACACCCTACTACACCAGCTCCAATGATCAACATGCGTCGTGGAAAGGTTTTGAGATTTAAAATATGATCTGAGGTGATAATTTGACGTCCATCAATTTCAAGTGTAGGATGTTTTCGTGGATGTGAACCACTGGCAATGATAAAATCATCCGCTTTTATTGTAATGGTTTTTCCATCTTTTTGCGTCACAATTACATTTTTATGCGCAGTAAACTTTCCCCATCCTTTTATCAAAGTAATACTTTTAGTGCTGTCTTGTTTTTTAGAAAATGTTTCTATTTGAGATCGAATTTGATACTGTTTTTCACGTACAGCTTGAAATACTGTATTTTTTACACGCTCAAAACTTACATTTAAATTTAACGCGCGATACCCACGATCAACACGTCTTGAAATGGAATAATCTTTGGAGATCTCCCACATGGTTTTAGAACTTAAAGCCCCATCATGAAGACCTGCTCCTCCAACTTTATTTCCCTCAATAATACAAACATGGTTTCCAAAATCATAGGCTCTCATGGCTGCAGCAAAACCTGCTGGTCCACAACCAATCACACACACATCATATTTTTTTGTTTCCATCATTTAACCTTGCAGCTAATTTTCACAGCGATAATTACTGCTTTCATCCTTAATCTCTTTCACATCAAATACGGTTCGTACATGCTGTGTTAATTCATCATAGTCACTTTGATGCGATAATGTTCGTAAGTTTTTGGAGGATGTATGCAACATCTCATTGATCACTGTTTGGCACAGTTTTGTAATATTTTCCTCATCCTCTTTTCGAATAAAACGTTTTTTGATAGCGCGACTTACTTTTCTTTCAATGATACTGTTTCCTTGAAGGTGCATCCCTTTAATCAGAGGTTCAACACCTAAAGAGTTTAGCCAGTGATAAAACTCTTTTGCCATTTTTGACACAATAGTGTAGGCAGTTCTTGCTTGTTCTGCCCGAAGATTCATGTTGTCATCAACTATGCATTGCAAATCATCTACTGCAAATACTTCAAGATCATCGTATTTAAACACTTCAATATCACGAGGCAATGCAATATCAAACCAATAACGCTTTTGGGGATAATATTCCACAATATCTTTAGTTATGATAGGATAGGGAGCAGCTGTTGCAGTAAAAGCCAATTGCATATTGTTCAATAAATATTTTAATTGTTCATAAGGTTTAACTTCTATATTTTTATCAAAAGTGGTTGCCAAGAGTTCTGCTTTTTTTAAATTTCGACTGATTAAAACAACTTCAAAACCATATCGTAATAGATGCTTAACAGTGAGTTCACTCATCTCTCCTGCTCCAATTACCAATGCTTTGATTTTTGAATCTGTACCAAATATCTCTTTTGCTTTTGCCACTGCAGTTGAAGCCACGGAAACAGAACCTGTACCTAAGCTCGTTGCATTTCGTACTGCACCTGCACATTTAAAAGCATATTGAGCCATTCGTGCTAGCTTGATTGAGCTGTACCCTTTGTCTTGAGAAAAACGAAAGGCATCCTTAAATTGTCCAGCAATTTGTGTTTCACCCACAACCAAACTGTCCAAAGAGGAAACTACCGTAAAAATATGATGCACCGCACTTTCATTTTCATGAATATCCGCTCGACTCATTAACTCCGTTTTAGACAATCCAGAGGTATTGGACAGTACTGAAAAAATAGTATCTTGAGCATTGCTTAAAACCCCCACACTTGCAGTAATCTCTATACGGTTACACGTAGATAAAACCATCGCTTCAAAAACATAATTGCAATCAAGAACGTGTTTTAAAAAATTTTCTTTCGCAACATCATCGCTGAATGCCAACTTTTCACGAGTACCTATATCCGTATTTTTGTGGGTAAAACTTACAACTAAATAATTCAAACTCTAAAACTCTCTTTCAATCATAGCTTTCATAATCATCACCAAATCATCATTTTTTTCTGACTCAATCACTTCTACTGCTTCTTGTCCAATTTTCTGTGCTAATAAAATAGCTTCGCTCAATGCATTGGTTTGTTGCATTTGCGTTTTTATCCACAATGATTCTTCTTGATTTAAAGGTTTTTTATACAAAGAAATCAATTCTTGTTTATCTTCTAGCTTATCGTGCAATAATAGATACGGTATGGTTACTTTACCCTCTACAAAATCTAATAATGCAGGTTTTCCTAGCGTTGAACTGTCTTGAGTAATATCTAAAATATCATCAATCATCTGAAAGGCTAAACCTAAATTTTTACCATATAAGGCAAAAGCTTCTTCATCTT
>JAYEFX010000285.1:0-5025 GCA_034658775.1 Campylobacterota bacterium | reverse complement strand
GGAGAAAGTGTAAATTCAGATACAACTGAACCATTCTTTTCTATTACACCATCAAAAGGCTTAACTGTAATAACATCACCCGTTTCAAGCTCACCTACTGGTGCTTGAATTGGTAAACATCCTGAATCTTCTGCTGTATTAAAGAAAATTGGAGCAATAATATCACCAATAACAATACCACCAGTTCTTTTACCTGGAATACCATCAATATCAACACCCATGTGCCATTGTACAGAGTTGATTCCTGATTTTCTTGAAGATCCTGTTCCTACAACATCACCAACATAGGCTAAAGGGTGACCTTTTTCTTTAAGTTCTTTCATCGTATCAAGTGGATTGTCCATTCTATTTACCAAAAATGAGTTTGCATGTAAAGGGATATCTGCTCTTGTAAATGCTTCAGAAGCTGGAGATAAATCATCAGTATTTGTTTCACCTGGGATTTTATATACAGTTACTGTAGACTCAGCAGCAATTGGAGCTTTGTTTGTGAACCATTCAGCATTTGCCCAAGATTCTACAACACTTTTAGCGTGTGCATTACCACCGTCCATTAATGCTTTAACATCATTAAATGAATCATATACAAGTAAAGTATTTTTAAGCTGAGTTGCAGCAACTTTGGCAACTGCTTCGATTTTAAGTGCTTCAACTAATGGAGTAACATTAAATCCACCTAGCATTTTTCCTAAAATAACACAAGCGTGAGATGCATCAATAGCATCACAAGAAACATTTCCTTGAACTACATCATTTAGAAATGCTGCTTTTACATAAGCTGCATCATCAACACCAGCTGGGATTTTGTTTTCAAACAAATTTAAAACATAATCTGATTCAACAATTGGAGATACTTTTAATAATTCTACAAGCTGGGCTACTTGCTCTGCTGTTAAAGCTAATGGTGGAACACCAAGCTTTGCTCTTTCTTCTGTGTGTGCTTTATAATTTGCAACTAAACTCATCTATAAATCCTTTTATAAAATTTAATTTTCGTTAGAAATTTTATCTAAATATTACAAAAAGAAATTTGAGTTCAATCCAATGTATAAATATTTTAATCTAATGTGAATATAGGTTACAGAAAGTTGTCAATAAAAATACTCTATATCCGTTTAAACGCATAAGATATTCCCAAAAGTAACACTACAACCACTGCAATACCATAATACTTTGCCGTATCTGCATATTGAAGTACAATTTCTCCCAATGAATAAGAGATATACCCAACAACTGCAGCCCATATAACCGTTGCCGCAACATTGTAAAAAGCAAATTTAAATGGATTAAACTTCGTTAAACCTATTGCAAGAGGGATAAGCGTTTTGATCCCGTATAGATATTTTTGAATAAAAATCACCCACGATCCATATTTTCTCATCAACAGATGACTGTAGGCAATTTTTCGTCCATATTTACCCATCATACTTTTTGCATAATGTTTATTGTTTCGTGCCAAATAAAATAAAAACTGATCCCCAATAAAGTTTGCACTTCCTGCAACTGCAATAGTAATAAATATGTTTAGTTCACCGGCATAGGATAAAACTCCTGCAACTACAAGAGCTAAAAATCCACCACCAAATGAATATAAAAATAAAATAATATAGCCCCAATCACGTATCAAATCTTCCATTTTGTATAAGCCTTAGTAAATAATTTATGAAATAGTATCTAAAAGTACGTTAAATTCAGTTTTTTCTCTATGAATTAAGCTTATACTTAGAAAAGTATAAATAGAATGATAACAATGGAAAGGTAACAATATAATGACATTGAATAATAGGACCGATTTTAATAACTTTAAAGTACTCCTACTTATAGATATTTTAAGTATTCAAGATGTTAATTCCATCTATGGATATAAAAACGGTAAATCCATAATACACCAAACCAATAAACTTCTTGAGAACAAACTTCTGTACTCAATAGATGATTATTTAACTTCTATTAATCTGTCTAATACCTTTATGAAATTTACAAATCCACACACCGATCTATTCGCACTTAAAATTTATAGAAAACTCAATGATCGTGTAATATTAAAAATCAAAGACCTTATTTTAAGTACCATTAGATACCATCGGTTTGAGATGAAAGGGTTTGATGTCTCAATTTGCATTGATGTTACTATTGGATGTTCACAAAGTAATGATAAAAATCTTTTAACCTACGCACAAAAAGCTTTGAGTGATGCAAAAAATAACTACACAAATTACAGCTATTTTGACCCAATCTTCTTTGAAAATGAGTTGGTAAATTTAAAAATTTTTAATACCATAAAAAACAGTATTCACAGCTCACGTGTTGAACCCTATTTTCAAAAAATTGTTCATGCCAAAACAAAAAATCCCTATAAATATGAAGCCCTAATGCGCTTAGTTTCCGATAATGGAACAATTTTAAGCCCAAATGTTTTTCTTGAAAAAGCTAAAAAATATCGTCTTTATCCGCAACTCATGCACATGATGATCACCAAAGTGTTTAGTTATGTAAAACAACACAAAGTAAACGTGAGCATAAATCTAGACTACTATGACCTTATTGATACACGAATGCAACAATACATTCTTTCAAGTCTAAACAATGATAAAATTGGACAATACATCACCATAGAGATTTTAGAGAGTGAAAAAATACAAAATTTTGATTTGATTAACCAATTTATACGAGAGTTAAAAGAGTACAACGTTAGTATTGCTATTGATGATTTTGGATCTGGATTTTCAAATTATGAGAATATTTTAGAATTGGATATTGACTACATTAAAATAGATGGCTCACTCATTCAACGAATAAATGAAGAGATTTATTATAATTTAATCAAAAGTATAGTAAGTTTCTGCAAAGAACAACAAATTGGCGTTATTGCAGAATTTGTAAGTGATGTATCAATTTACAGATACATTAAGTCACTAGACATATGTTTCGTACAGGGTTACTATTTTGGTAAACCTGTATCCATAAAGGAAATTACAAATGAATAAGAAATTAAAAAATATTACTGATTCTACAATTAATCAATTACTCAATCAAGATATTATAATGCCTTCTCAATATTACACCACATTTGATAAAAATGCAAAAGATATTGATATGTATATCCATGATGATGAGTTTGAAAAAGAGATAAGTGTTGTACTTGAAGGTGAATTTGAAAAGATTTCACAATACATGAATCAAACCATACACAATATCAATGAATTAAGTGATGCAACCAACAGCGCAGAAAGTGCAATACAAAATAGGGATATCGAGCAACTCATGAAAGTCAACAGTCACGTGCAAAAATTAAAAAAGAATATAGAATCATTGGAAAATGAGATCTATAAAGACAGTTTAACCAAACTTTACAACCGAAAATACCTGAACATGAAATTTTTAAATGAAAATGATACATTTAATAAAAAAGGGATTATGGTTCTTGTTGATATTAATAACTTTTCAAAAATTATCAAAAAATACGGTCAGCTTATTGGGGACAACATTCTTCGTTATGCCGTCTCTTTCATACAAAAAAGACTTCAAAAAGAATCAATCAAATGTACATTTATACATTATAGTGGGGATAAATTTATATTGTTTTTTAAAGATCAATCACAAAACAGTTTAAATACACTGTTTGACAACATTCGATTTGAATTGCTTAGCAAAACCCTCAAAAGTAAATCGGGTCATATTATTAGCATCAGTTTTAGCTATGCCGTATCAAGCTATCTTAAAAATGATAAATTTTATCCAACACTACTAAATGCGGATGACATTATAAAAGAGGATAAATTCAATTTAAAAAACTAGGTTTAAAACCTAATTTTTAAATATAATTGAATACGCTATTTGTTCCTCTTCATCCAATTGTTCTAAATCAATCTCACCTTGTTCTACTTTTTGATTGATCAGATCTTGTAAAAAGTATTTGACTTGCTCATACGCTTTGTCATTATTGCTAGCAATTGTAAAGCCACTAAATTGAATCTCATTTTCATAATAAACAAAGTCACCTTCACAATGCTCTTCAATAAATTCTGCTATGACTCTGTAATCAATATCAAAAACAACCGCTTCAAAAGATACGGTTTCAACACGCTCATCATTAAACACCTCAATACCATCTGAAGAGTGATCCTCATAAAACATTCTGTCTTTATTGATTTTCATCACCTCTTGCCATGCTATAAGAGGTTTAACGATGCATAAAGTATCACCAAATAATGGTTTATACTCTTTACCAAACAATGCAGTTAAGCGCTCTTTGGAGGATAAAGAACGATCAATACCAGAGGTTATACGTCTAAACATCAATGGCATTTTAGGATCAATAGTATCTGTAAAAATCGTTCCATCCAAGCCTATGGCCAACTCTTGAGAATTGTCCATAGCATGAATCAGTTGTTCTATATCTAGCTTTAACTCAATATCTTTAATCTGTATCTTTTTCATACTAAAATGCTTTTTGCATAACCGTATTAAGTCGTTTTGTAAATGCAATAGGGTCCTTAATCTCTAGCCCCTCAGCCATCTTAGCTTGATCCAACAACAACCATGAAACAGTTTCAATCATAGCATCATCAGAACAACCATTAAGACTTTTTACAATAGTATGCTCTGGATTTATCTCAAGAATTGGAGCTGATTCAGGTACTTCTTGCCCCATTGATTTCATCATCGCTGCCATTTGAGCCATAGGATCGTTTGCATCTTTTACCACACAAGATGGAGATTCACTGAGTCGCGTAGTTGTTCGAACCTCTTTTACTGCTTCACCTAAAGTAGTTTGAATTTTTTCTACAATTGATTTAAATTTCTCCTCAACCTCTTTTTTCTCCTCTTCACTTTGAGAAGATTCTGGAGCGTCACATGAAGTAATATCTTTAAACTCCCACTCTTGGTACGTTCCAATAGCAGGAGTGATCACTTCATCAATCTCTTTATCATCTAAGATAAGAACTTCTATATTGTCTTTTTTATACGCTTCAAGCAATGGAGAGTTTCGTAAAACTTGCTCATCTTCACCAATAATATAGT
>JAYEFX010000284.1:0-5070 GCA_034658775.1 Campylobacterota bacterium | reverse complement strand
CAAACTGCATGAGATCCATAGGGATTGCAGAAGTGCTGGATTATCTTGATGGAAAATCTACTAGAGCTCAATTGGAGGAGTTCATTAGTATTCACACTGCACAACTTGCAAAACGACAACGTACTTTTAACCGTAATCAATTTAACAATACGCAAACAAAAAACCTTTTAAAAGACTTAAAAAAAGATATTCTTAAGGTTTTTTAGATATAATCCTAATCCAAAATTTAAATAAATACTTAAAGGGCAATATAAAGCTTGACCTTTTTTGTACACATTAAAATTCTGGCAAATGCCAAACAAAGGAAATACGATGAAAAAAGATATTCATCCTGATTATAAAGCATGTCAAGTAACATGTGCATGTGGTAACACATTTGAAACTAAAACGGTAGTTGATACAATGAGAATTGATATTTGTTCTGAGTGTCACCCATTCTTTACTGGAGAGCAAAAAATTGTTGATGCAGCTGGTAGAGTAGAGAAATTCAAAGCTAGATACGCTTCAAAATAATTTTGTAGCAATTTCGTGCTTACACTTGTTCCCACTCCCATTGGAAATCTTGATGATCTATCTTTTAGATCCCTCAAGACCTTGCAGAGTGCGGAACTTATTTTTTGTGAAGACACACGTGTCACAAAAAAACTTCTTCATCTTTTAGAAAAAAAATACCAAACCACTTTTGATTGCAACGACTTTCGTTCACTTCACCATCACAATGAACACAAAGTTTTAGCCAGCTTACATCCGCAAGAACTTATTGATAAAAATGTCGCTTATGTTAGCGATGCAGGTATGCCTTGCATTAGTGATCCAGGTGCCAACTTGGTTCAATATTGCATTGAAAAAAATATCTCATACGATGTTCTTCCTGGAGCCAATGCAATTTTAACCGCATTTGCCATGAGTGGATTTGAGCATACTGCTTTTACTTTTTTTGGGTTTTTACCGCATAAAGGAAAAGAGCGTCAACAAAAACTAAGCAGCGTCATTCAACATATAAACTTAGCTATTCTTTATGAATCACCTCATCGCTTAGCTAAACTTTTAGAAGAATTAAATTCACTCATCCCCTTGCGAACTATTTTTTTAGCAAAAGAGCTGACTAAACTGCATCAAAACAGTTTTAAAGGTACGGCACAAGAGATCTATAAACAGTTTCAAACGCATACCATCAAAGGGGAGTGGGTTGTGATCATTGAACCCATTGCTTCATTGGGACAAGCGTTAGATGAAAATGATATTTTAGAACTTGATCTTCCACCCAAACAAAAAGCCAAATTACTTGCAAAATTAAGCGGGAAAAATACCAAAGAAATTTACAATACTCTCATCTAACCCAATATTGATAATTATTTAGATAAAATCACGTTATGATAGTATATGGAAAACAAATTGTAATGTATATTTTACAGCAACATCCCGACATGATTGAGGAGATTTATTTCTCTAAAAAAATTGATAAAAAACAGTTTTCACAATTTAGAAAACTGGACAAACCAATCATACTTGTTGATAATCAAAAAGCACAAGGATTAGCAAAAGGTGGAAATCACCAAGGCTATATCTTAAAAACAAGTGATTATCAATTTACACCACTCAATGAGATTAAAAAACTCGATAAAGTGGTCATTCTTGACGAAATCACAGATGTAGGAAATATTGGAGCCATTGTAAGAACGGCGTATTCTCTAGGATATGATGGTCTTATTATTGGAGGAATCAATACGGTTAATATGTCTGGTGTGATACGAAGCAGTAGTGCTGCCGCTCTTGATTTACCTATTTGTTTATATAAAAACACACAAACCGTAGCCAATGAATTTAAGCAAGTTGATTTTGAACTCATAGGTGCACATATGGAAGGTACAGATATCAAATCATTTGCTTGCAACAATACTAAACAAGCTTTATTTTTAGGAAGTGAAGGTCGAGGCTTACACCAAAAACTTCAAGAAAAACTTGATCATAAAGTTTCTATTGCCATGGAAAATGAATTTGATTCTCTTAATGTTTCTGTTGCTGCAGGAATACTAATGCACCATTTAGGACAAAATAATGCTTAAAAAACTTTTTCTTTTAGTGTTTCTATCGAATTTAGCATTTTCCGATCTGCTGGACGATAAAATCCAAAATATTTTAGGCCATAACAGTTACACCGTTAATAAAAATATGATTAATGTTTTATTTAAAAAAAGAAACCATTATTATAAAAACCCAAATGAACTTAATGTTGTAAAAATTGTGACCCGGCTTAAACATAATGGTCTTTTACATTTAAGTCTTGAAGAGCCTACGCTGATTGATGTAGAATTTACCACAAATAGTAATCCAATCAAGTCAATGAAACTTATTAATGATGTGTTTAAAGATTTAGGGTATTACCATTTTTACACCTCCAAAATAGTGTACGACGAACAAACACCAATGCAATGGAGCGTACGACTCAAAACACAAAGCTACGTGGATCCCACCATGCTTATAAAATTTTTAAAACAGATCAATTGTACTGTTGATGATATTTCAGTTAATGAACATAATGATTGGCAATATCATATTAACATGAACAACGCCAATATTAAAGGGGCTATAGAGGTGCTTAACACTGAAGAGTTAAGCCTATCAAAACCGATGAAGCCTTACTATCTAAGTGTTCAAGATGCTAAAAATATAATTGTTCATGCTAAACCAGGTGACCACTGGCATGCAAGTATTGTATTTTATAATAGGCAATTAGAGATTCTTGAAATTTTAGCTAATGATAAAGTGACCAAAGATATAAAAGTGGAGATTCCACCTAAAACAAAATATATAAAAATTACAGACTTATACCACTTGAACAACATCAAGCGTGGTCTTAATGTACTTGTAAATTAAAAATTAAATTAAGGATATAAAAGTGTTTGATGAAATTCAGTTTGACCGAATAAAGCGACTTCCAAAATATGTTTTTGCAGAAGTTAACGATTTAAAAATGGCTGAGCGAAGAGCGGGAGCCGATGTTATAGATTTTTCTATGGGAAATCCAGATGGAGATACACCAGAGCATATTAGAGAAAAGCTTATTGAATCTGCCCAAAAAACAAAAACACATGGGTATTCCGTATCCAAAGGGATTCCAAAACTACTTGTAGCAATATCAGATTGGTACAAACGACGATACAATGTGGACTTAGATCCTCAAACACAATGTGTTGCAACCGTTGGAAGTAAAGAGGGGTATGCCCATTTGGCCTATGCCATTACCAATCCAGGTGATGTAGCCGTTGTTCCTGATCCAACCTACCCTATTCACTCCTATGCATTTATTCTTGCAGGTGGAAATGTGCATAAATTTGGTTTGGTATTTGATGAGGATTACAATGTACAAGAGGATCGTTTTTTTGAAGATCTTGATAGAGTATTTAAAGAAAGTTCTCCTAAGCCAAAATATGTGGTTGTAAACTTTCCTCACAATCCAAGTACGGCAACCGTTACTCCAGATTTTTATGTTCGACTTGTGGCTATGGCAAAAAAAGAGCGATTTTACATCATCTCTGATATTGCCTATGGGGATATCACTTTTGATGGATATAAAACCCCATCCATCATGGAAGTTCCCGGAGCTTTAGATGTAGCTGTTGAATCATTTACATTAAGTAAATCATACAATATGGCAGGATGGAGAGTTGGATTTTTTGTAGGAAATAGTAAACTTATTGGTGCATTGCAAAAAATAAAATCTTGGCTTGATTATGGGATGTTTACCCCTATTCAAGTAGCAGCTACGGTTGCGCTTAATGGTGATCAACAATGTGTACAAGATATCACGAATAAATATGATCATCGTCAAAATGTATTAATAGAAGCTTTTGATCGTGCGGGATGGAAGATACGAAGAAATAAAGCTTCCATGTTTGTATGGGCAAAAATCCCCGATTGCGTAGCAAGTATGGGGTCCTTAGAGTTTTCAAAAAGATTGCTCGTTGAGGCTCAAGTTGCGGTTGCTCCAGGGATTGGTTTTGGTGATTATGGAGAGGGCTATGTACGCATTGCTCTTATTGAAAATGATAAAAGAATACGACAAGCGGCTAAAAATATAAAAAATTTTTTACAAGAGCATAGCTGCAGTGAGGGGAAGTAGATGTTAAAAGTTGGAATTATAGGTGTAGGGACAGTTGGGCAAAGTGTTGTTCAAATTTTGGAACAAAACAGTGATATTGTTACAGCTCGTTCAGGAATGAATATTATCCCCGTTCATGGAGTAGTCAATAATTTATCAAAAAAACGGGATGTTTCAATCACGCTTAGTGATAATCCAGATGACATTTTAGACAATAAAGAGATTGATGTTGTTGTAGAGCTTATGGGTGGTGTTGAACACCCCTATGAGATTGTTAAAAAAGCATTAAAAAACAATAAAGCGGTAGTTACTGCAAATAAAGCACTTCTTGCCTATCATCGTTATGAACTTCAAGACATGGCAAACGATACTCCTTTTGAATATGAAGCGGCAGTTGCTGGAGGAATCCCAATCATTAACGCTTTACGAGATGGGCTAAGCGCCAATCATATTGAATCGATTCGAGGAATCATTAACGGTACGTGTAATTACATGCTAACCAAAATGATCAACGAAGGGGTGAACTACGATGATATTTTAAAAGAGTCACAAGAGTTAGGTTATGCTGAGGCTGATCCAAGCTTTGATGTTGGGGGCTTTGATGCTTCGCACAAATTACTCATCTTGGCTTCAATTGCTTACGGTATTGATGCCAAACCTGAAGACATTTTAATTGAAGGGATTGAAAATATCAGTCCTGAAGACATTGAATTTGCAGCAGAATTTAATTATTCCATAAAACATTTAGGAATAGCCAAGAAAAAAGGCAATGAAGTAGAACTTCGTGTCCATCCTGTTCTTATTCCAAACAGCGAAATGATTGCAAAAGTTGATGGTGTGATGAATGGTATTAGCGTTATAGGGGATAAAGTTGGTGAAACCATGTATTATGGTCCAGGTGCCGGTGGTGATGCAACAGCAAGTGCTGTTGTTGCAAACATCATCGATATTGCACGCGGTAAAGGAGC
>JAYEFX010000283.1:0-5078 GCA_034658775.1 Campylobacterota bacterium | reverse complement strand
AAGCGATCCAGCCATCTCACTGAGCATCACTTTTGCATCTGAAACAATCTTTTTACTCCCTTTTATGCTCCAAGAATACATACCTGAAATCGACTGATTTGTCGCATCTTGCATCGATTCAAGATCTGCAATAGCACCACCTAAAAGTTCTCCAAATTTAAGTTTTGCCGATCCTGCATTTAAAGCAAAATCTACTTTTGTTCCTACGCTTAGAGTAACACTTGGATTTTGATCAAAAGAGAGTTGAACCTCTTTTTCTTCCCAAATATCTATATCTTTTAAATCCGCACTGGCTGTCGCACTAAAGCCCTCTTTAGATATGCTGGCATTGGTAATGCTCAGTGTTTCTATGTTGTCTAAAAATCCTCCATAACCATTAAGTTTAGCCATGGAATTAAAAAGTATTTTTGGATTGTCCAGCTCTTTTAAATCAAGTTGTGCATTCATGCCTAAAAGCTGCACTTTTTCATCTAAAAGATAGATATTTTTAGAGGCATCAAAACCAATTTGGTACAAACTGTCATTTCCCTCTTGCACAATTTGACTCATGCTTGCTTCCACATCCGGAAGTAACGTACCAAAGTCTAATAATGCAGAAAAATCATTCAGTGCAAAATCAACCGCGCCAGAAGAGCTGACGTCAAAACGAACACTAGGGATACTGTTTTCATCAAAAGTAAGTTTTACATCTTTGTCTTCCCAAATCATCAAATCATCTAGCAATATAGATAATTCAGCACTAAATCCCTCTTTAGAGATTGTTGCTCCCACAATGGATGCTTCAGTTACACTTTTAAAAAGCCCCCCATATTGAGACATATTTGCCAAGGCATCAAAAGTGATTTCAGGATTATCCCATGTTGTAAAATCAAGTCCACCGTGAAAATTTAGAAGTTCAATATCATGAATCAGCACCTCACCTTGAGTAACTGCCCATGCATAAGTACCGTCTTGGACTGCATTGACTTCCGCCTTTACATTATTAAGAAGTGCTCCAAAGTTTAATTGCATTTGACCACCAGAAAACCCTAAGTCTACACCTGAAGTTTTAAGCGATAAATCAATTGTAGGGTTTTGTATAAATTCAAGATTCACCCCTTGCGATTGCCAAATATCAACCTTGCCAATATCTGCTGTTACACTGGCTTCTAACCCCTCTTTAGAGATGGTAATCCCCTCAACAACAACAGCATTGAGTGTTGAAAACATTGCTCCATATTGGCTAAAATCTGCCGTTGTTTTAAATGTAATGTTGGGATTAAACAGGTCATTTAAATCAAGCTGTCCAATCATGTTTGAAAAGTAAATATTGCTACCACTTATAAGTTGCTTACGCGTAGGTACACTCCACTCATACAATCCATTGATTTGGTTACCAATATCATCTTTAGCCATTTCAAGTGCTTGCGTTGAAGCCCCAAGAAGCATCCCAAAATTGATATCCGCATCAAGATCATTGATCGCTAGACTTACCCCATTGACTTTACTTAATACAAAGCCTATAGTGATGCTTCTAAAATCAACCTTGACCCCTTTATCTTGCCAAATATCCATACTGTAAGCATTGGTATAGGTTAAGGCAGCACGTATGCCGTTGCTGTCAAAAGAGATATTTTGAAGAGGCAATTGCCCCATGGAAGACAAGATACCATTGGTCGTTGAGCTAAGATGTCCTTGCAATGAATTCATTGCAGAGTTTGCAGAAAAAGTTAAAGAGTCCAGATGCAAAGAGATCCCCCCTAGGGTAAAATCGATTGCATTGTTATAGGTGATTGCACCAGAGGTGATACGATCTTCTTGTATTCCCAAATCACTAAAATTTACACTTAAATCTGCTTGCACTCCTGCACTTGCAAGCCAGGGGACATGAATCGATCCACTTCCAGATATTTTACCATCTACAATATTGGCATTGGCATCAAGAGTGACAACAAATCCAGCGATGTTAAACTCAAGTGGTATCTCAAACTCTTCTTGAATTTCACTTACATTATCTTTTGTAATTCGTAAAGAAAATGAGTAGGTATGCCCCAATTCTGGTCTAAAAGAAAATTCCCACTCTTCATGTCCCCTTGCTCTTCTCCAAGTGTCTCCACCATCAACAGAGATCTCAACAAACAGATCACGTGATTTTAGATGTTTGCGTTGCGATTCAAGAAGCCCTTGAATGACAACTTTTCCTTTTTGTAAATCTTCTTTATAAAACTCAATGGTCTCTTGTTCTAATGATTCAAACTCTCTACCATTGATGGTAATATCATCCACAAAGCCGGCATCATTTACTACGCTTACATTGGCAAACATACTCAACACAAACATCAACTGTATCAATAAAGCTTTCATCATTAAAACTCCTGTTTTATACTTTTTTATTTACATTAAAAATTCATTACGTACGATAATTTTCCTATATGTTCATTGTAACTTGCATCACTGTCGTTATCTACATCATAATCTCGTTTTTCAAGTAAAAGTCGCACTACATTTTTCCCTTTATCGTCTAAACGATAGGTTGTTCTAAATTGATAGGTGCTGTTTTGAAGATCATTGCTTTCATCTTTATAGGTATTTCGTGAGGTAAAGCCCAAATCCATGCTTAATCGTTTATCATGTTTATACCCTGCATCAATTTTTAAACCGTATTTATCTTCATTGTTAGCATTTTGTCGCATATTTTGAGCATCAACGGTTACCGTAAATCGATACGAAGCATCCCCTTGCAGTTTTTGCTTGTATCCTAAGATGGCTCGAATATTGTTAATTGTTGAAGAAGCAGTTGCCGTGACTTGGTCACTTAAATGGGCATAATCATATCCCAAACCGTAACGAAATCCACTTTTTTGTCGTACGTTACCATTGATCCCAACAGTATATTGAGTGGTATCCACGCCACGACCCTTGACATCTTTATTGGTCAATTTAAAATCCACATTGGCTCTTTTTATCACTACAGGTTTATAGGAAAAGGTTAGCGCTTCATAATAAGTTTTTTGCGCAGCCCCTAAAGCCCCATCAAGGTTGTCACGGCTGCCTTTAAGGCTTAATCGTGCACGAAGTTGTTTATTTATTTTCCACGTGGTCATGTTTTCAAGTTTTTCATTATCCCCATTAGCCGATCCCGCCATGGAGATAAAATCCGAAGAGATTCGTTGATACATAAAATTACTTTTTACAGACGACAATACGGGTCGTGTAAGCAATCGTAACTGCAAAGCATTTTGATTGCTCATGGGTTTATTGGCACGCTCATCATCCGTACTGCGAGAAAGGGCAGCTCGACCTTTTAAGGTGATGTATTTATTAAATCGCCATTTCCCATCCATCCCAAGCGTGGTTCCTTTTTTTCCAGGAGCTTCCGCTAAATCGCCACTGTTTAAATCATCTTTTAGTGTTGCCATACTGATGCGTATCTCTTTGGCTCTCTCATGCGTATACTTAGCTTCAAAAGCGGCTACATAGGTATCTAAAGTTTCCGCTGTAACCGTTTGATAGGTTTCTCTCCATTGCGCTTTTTTCACCCCAGAGATAAATTTATAGTCCCAGTTTTTCTTTTTTTCATTGCCTTTGTATTGTATTTTTAAACCTTTTACGGTTCCCCCATATACGTATGGGTTCATCGATGCAGCAACATCTCCTGCCTCAAAGTTCCAATACTTAGTGGTGTAATATCCTTTAAATGAGAGTAGATGCGCATCATTTTTTTGAATGCTTGTATCGTTCGTACCTCGAGCACGCACCTCAATACCAGCATTTCCCTTGGCCAAGGGACCATGATACTTCACGTCCAATTCATGCGATTGCGAAAATTTCTCTTTATCACTGCTACCATTTTCAATATCTATTTTTTGAAAATACCCACTTAAACGACTCTCTAACTTCCATGATTCTTCTTGTTTTAACTCTGCAGCAGTTGATACACTGATTAAACATATAAGGCATATATTTATATATTTCATATTTATATTACTCCATGCCCAACAGCACTATTATTATCTTCATCTTCCTCTTCAATCTCATTATCAGGATCTATTTCAAATGTTGTGCCATTACATCCTCCAGAAGCAGTATACGTAACTGTTACTGTTTCACCTGGATCAATTGGATCTGAATATCCATTCTCAACAACATTTGATATCTCTATGTATTTAAGAGGTACAGCAGCAACCTCGCCATCGTTTATAATAGTAAACGTCACATTTTCATTAATTCCAGCACATGAAGCATCAGTTATACGTAAATCAGGCAATGCACCAGCATCTTGTACTTGTCCATCAACCTCAATCACATCTGGCTCTTGCCCAGCAATCACCGCTACTTCCTCTTTCCATTCGAGAAGTGAGTTCCCCCACAGATGGTTTCCTGCAATCTCGATTAGCTTATATTGCCCATTGTCTTCATCAAACAAAAATTGTGAAAGTCCTTTTTGAGTAATTTGCTGATCTCCATCATTGGTTTCATAACGTTTTTCCCATCGCACGTGCAGATATTTTTTAATCCCATCGCTTACAATTTTATCAATCCAAGAATCAAAACTCGTGATCTCGTATTTTCTAAAATCTTCATCTATGGCTTCAGAAAAAGTCATGTAATCTTGGATAAATCTATCTTCCCATACCAGATTGAAAAATGCATGCGCATCTTCCTGCTCATAATATTCCATCAATTGTGTAAACACAATTTTAATCTTATCATCTCGTGTTTGATTGTGTACAATGATATCTTTATCGTAATCACTGCTTGCAAATGTATTTTGTGCAAAAACTAAACAAAGAACTATAAGTAACTTTTTCATCTATCTCTCCTACTTTTAATTAAATATTTCTATTATATTTAAAAAATGCTTAGTTAAATAAATTAGTTAGTTATTAAAAAGTAACATTTTTATGATAAATACGATAATTAGGGAAGTAGAAGCAAGAAAAGAATTTATAAATTTGTTCGTTTTTGATTATTTAGAGGGCTTATCCCCCTAAATATTTTTTACGAATTTCATCACTTTGAATTAAATTTGATGCCACATCATGCATCACTATTTCACCATTTTCAAGAACATAAGCATAATCACTGATATCCAAAGC
>JAYEFX010000282.1:0-5079 GCA_034658775.1 Campylobacterota bacterium | reverse complement strand
TATAGCCGCTTCTGGAATCATTGGCATATAAATAACAACTCGATCACCTTTGGTGATTCCAAATTTGCTTTTAAACATATTTGCTGTTTTATTTACTTCAGATGCTAATTCTCTATACGTAAGGATCTGTTGATCACCATTATCACCTTCAAAGATGATGGCTGCTTTATTTTTCTTAGTAGCTAAGTGACGATCAACACACTGATGAGCAACGTTGAGTTCACCTCCGCTAAACCATTTATAAAATGGCGCATTTGATTCATCTAAAACTTTATCGTACGGCTTAAACCAATCAATTTTTTCATTGGCAAATTTTGCCCATGTACCTTCATAATCAGCACTAAACTCATCAACTAAGTCTTGGTACTCACACATGTTTTTAATTAACGGTGCGTTAAACATCTCTTTTTTTGGATTAAAAATTTCACTCATAAATTCCCCTAGATTATTTATTTATTTTATTATATTTGTAAATTATAGCATTTAAATAGCAAATGATTTTATCTAAGCACTGCATCATATTGGTTTTACAAAAATTGCTTAAAATAGTAACAGACTAACTAAAAAGTTACACCCAACAAAACAAATAGATTGCAAATTTCAAAATTCTTTAAATTTTATCTATGACCTTTAGTAATATTATATGGCTATTTCCTATTTTTAGGGTATTTACAGCTAGTTTTCTTTCAAGAAACATAGTGTTATAATTCTCATTATATATCATAAATCAGTTACGATTTGGTTACAAGGAAAGAAATGGAAATACAAACAGTTAAAAGAATGGAAAAAGAAGCACTTAAAACAAGTGGAGTTGACTTTAATCGATTAGGCTTTGCCCTATTTTTTATGGTAGCCGTATTAACGTACAGTTTTCTCAATGCTGGAGGTGTTCCCAACAGCATGTTTTTAGCCGTTGCAGCACTTTTTGGTGCGTACATGGCGATGAACATTGGAGCCAATGATGTAGCAAACAACGTAGGACCTGCTGTTGGATCAAAAGCATTGACCATGGGTGGTGCTATTGTAATTGCTGCTATTTTTGAAGCTTCTGGAGCAATTATTGCTGGTGGTGAGGTGGTTAAAACCATTAAAAAAGGGATTATTGATATCTCTGCATTTGGGGGAAACACCGATTCATTTATCTGGGCAATGATGGCTGCACTTCTAGCAGCAGCATTGTGGCTAAACTTTGCAACCATGGCAAAGGCTCCAGTGTCAACTACGCATTCTATTGTTGGTGGAGTTATGGGTGCAGGTATTGCTGCAGCTGGGTTTAGTATTGTTGCATGGGGAACCATGGGTAAAATTGCTGCTTCATGGATCATCTCTCCTGTCTTAGGTGGAGTAATTGCTGCAGGGTTTTTATTTGCTATTAAAAAAACCATGGTCTTTAAAGAGGATAAAATCAAAAGTGCACAAAAATGGGTTCCAGTTTTTGTTGCTATCATGTCCTGGGCTTTTGTGACGTACTTGACACTTAAGGGTTTAAAGAAGGTTTGGCCAAGTATTGTAGATATTTTTACCTTTCTTCCTGATACTAAAAAACCAACTTTTATGGTTGCTGCACTGCTTGGTTTAGCCGTTGCATTTATTGTGTACCTAATCTTAAAATCAACAGTAGCTAAAAAAGCTCCAACACTTGAAAACTCTCGAGCTGGTGTGAATGCATTGTTTACCGTACCTCTTATTTTTGCAGCAGCACTGCTTTCTTTTGCTCATGGAGCCAATGATGTGGCAAATGCAATTGGACCATTAGCCGCTATTAATGATGCGGTTATGACTGGTGGGATTTCAGGAAAAGCGGGTATTCCACTTTGGGTTATGGGAGTTGGTGCTTTAGGTATTGCTATTGGTCTTGCACTTTATGGACCTAAGCTTATTCGAACCGTTGGATCAGAGATCACTGAACTGGATCAAATGAGAGCTTTCAGCGTTGCCATGGCTGCTTCTATTACGGTCATTATTGCTTCTCAATTGGGTCTTCCAGTATCCTCTACCCACATTGCTGTTGGAGGAATATTTGGAGTTGGGTTCTTACGAGAATGGATGGACAAAAATGATACCGTCAGTAAAATAGAGCTTGAAAAAGAGATCATTGATACTGAAAAGAAAACCATGAAAGCATATAAAAGTGAATTAGAAAAACTTGAAGATAAGCAAAACAAAGACAAAGAACAATATGAACGAATTGTTGACCTTTACCGATTAATTGATGAAGAGGAATCTAAAATCAAAGAAGCAAAAAAGATCATCAAATCTGAAGAAAAAGTTCAATACGTAAAAAGAGATGCCGTTAAAAAGATTATTGCTGCATGGGTGATTACCGTACCAGCTGCTGCAATCTTATCCGCACTAATTTATTATATGATTCGTGGAATAATGTTATAAATTTAATGAATTAATAAAACAATCGAATTAAGAAAGAGATGAAGTCTTTATTGACTTCTCCCTCTTGCAGTTTACCATCAGCACTTTGCTGGGATTTATCTATAAATACTGCCATTTGATTAATAAAACCATCCAATTCCTGCAATGTTAGTTTATTAATATTATCAACCAATTTATTTTTAGTATCATTAATATTTAATTCATGATCTTTTTGAGTCAAGGTATACACCATAGAATCGAGTGTATTGATAAGAGTATAGGGCATTGAAGAGTAATTATCGATAAGATATTCCTTGTTGATTATTTTTTAGATTGTAACAAATTAATGCTTATTTTCATACAATTTTTGTTACAATATCTTTTTTAATACACAACAAAAGGAACAATTATATGCAAATTGATGTAACCCCTGAGGTAGTTTTATCACAACTAGGAATTGCAAAAAGCGATGCAGCTTTTACTCAAGTACAAAAAGCAATTAACAATACCAAAAATTTTAGTAAATTTTCTAAACACATTATTCATCTTAATGATGAACTAAAACACATGAATGCTTATGTGGCACTATCAAACAGTGAAAACTATTTCAAAATCAAATGCGACCAAGTAGAATCCTCTGAAATTTTAGAGGAATTCCATACAACTGTAGAAAAATTTTCGCACAAATACAATGTACAAATGCAACAAGTCCCTAATAAAGAAGTGTTTTATATACTAGGGACAAAGTAAGATGAAAATAGATCAACTTATCAAAGGAAATAAAAAATTTCGAGAAGTTCATTTTCCAAATACAGAAGAGGACTTTGAAAATTTAGTAAAACATGGTCAAAAACCTGAAATTTTATTTATAGGATGCAGCGATAGTCGAGTGGTACCTGATCTTATCGTTGATAGCAATCCAGGAGATATGTTTATCTTACGAAATATTGGAAACTTTGTGCCACCGTATAAAAGTGATAATGATTTTCATGGAAGTTCGGCAGCGATTGAATATGCGGTTTCAGTTCTCAATGTAAAAGATATCATTGTATGTGGACATTCCCACTGTGGAGCCTGTGCTGCATTGTATCAAGATTTAAGTGATGAACCTCATTTACAGCATGTACGAAAATGGCTTGAACTTGGACATAAAGCAAAAGAATACACACTTCTAGCGCATGGATCAAATTCTCCTAAAGAGTTGTTGCAACAAACCACTGAGAAAATATCAATCAAACACCAACTTGAAAATCTACTCTCCTATCCTGAAATTTATCGAAAAGTCAACGAAGGCGAATTGGATATTCATGGATGGTATTATAAAATTGAAGATGGTTCAATAGAGTATTACGATGGGCAAACGTGCAGTTTTCAGGATTTTAAACACTCTTCATAGAGTGCTTAAAATCTTTTTGTATAGGTATGACAATACGGAGATTTTCCTGTTTTGTCATAATAATCTTGATGGTAATCTTCCGCTTTATAAAAAGGAGCTATCGGATACAATTTTGTAGCCACTCTCATCCCTTTTTCCTCTAAAGTATCAATCAATCTTTGAGACGTTTGCTCCTCTTGAGCATCATTATAAAAAATAGCGCTTAGATATTGAGCCCCTCTATCGGGACCTTGACCATCAGTTTGAGAAGGATCATGAATCTCAAAAAACAATCGTGTTAAAACCTCAAAATCCACCATGCTTGGATCATAAGTCACTTCTACGGCTTCAAGATGTCCTGATCTTCCTGTGCACACACTTTTATAGTCTGCCGTATTTTCCGGTCCACCCATGTAGCCTGAAACCGCTGCTGTTACACCAGGAAAATGCTCAAAGTGATACTCAACTCCCCAAAAACATCCTGCTGCAAAATACGCTTTTTTCAATTCTACTGCATCGTGTTCATTTTCATCCAAAGGCAAAGAATTAAGTTTTTTATCCTCTTCAAATTGTATTGAAACCGAATTTACACAGTGTCGTGTATTTTTAGGAGTAAATTGTTCCCCTTTAAATACATGTCCAAGATGTCCACCACAATTAGCACACACAATCTCTACACGTCGTCCATCTGCATCGGGAACTTCTTTTACAGATTCTTGTATAGTATCATCAAAACTTGGCCATCCACATCCTGAATCAAACTTTGAGTTTGATTTGTACAAAGGGGCATTACACTGTTTACAGTGATACAACCCATCACCTTTGTGATCAAAGTATTTTCCTGAAAAAGCTCTTTCAGTTCCTTTGTGTAGAATTACACGTTGTTCTTCAGCATTGAGGTCGTTATAATTGCTCATTGAGTTTCTTTCCTTGTTAAATAATGATTTAAATATTTCGAACATTGTACTTTTTACACCTTAGAATGTCTTTAATAAAAAAATTAAAGCAAAATAAGCGTGGCCAATCCTAAGAAACTAAAAAATCCCACCACATCCGTAACAGTGGTAAGCAATACCGTACTTCCAATAGCAGGATCAATATTTTTCTTTTGCAACCATAAGGGGATAATCGATCCAAAAAGCCCTGCTATCAAAAGATTAATCACCATTGATAATGCAATCACTACACCTAATAAGGGGATATTAAACCAAAAATACGCAATAATACCAATCACAACAGCAAATACAGCACCATTGGCTAAAGATAAAATAACCTCTTTATAAATGGTCTGTTTTGCATCCTCTTTTTCAATATCTCCAAGTGCCAATTGACGCACC
>JAYEFX010000281.1:0-5116 GCA_034658775.1 Campylobacterota bacterium | reverse complement strand
GTATTTACTTCACGATTTAGATGCCCTTGAACGGAAGCTATTTTTGTTTTAAGACAGTTTGATTTTCCTTTTCGTATGTCAAACTTCAAAGAGGAATACACCCGTTCACAATCGCACTCCAGTACTTCATAGGCTTGTTCTACAATACCTAAAGCTTCTTTCATGGTATTGGTTTCTATAATAGTACCCATGGGAGTGAGTTGATAAGCAACACCACTTTGATCAATCATATCAATGATACGACTTACGTACTTGGACACGGATGCTCCATCTTGGCACTGGGAACTGGTTGGAAACATGGAAAATTCTAATAATACACTCATTTTTATCCTTTTAAATGATATTTTTTAATCCCAAAAGTATAACTTAAACTCAATAAGAATACCTATATAAAGCATCTTAGATAAGAATTTTAAGTTTTTACAAATGAACTACTTGACAAACTTACACTCAATAGTGTATAATTCTTTAGCAGTTTAGCAATATGAGTGCTAACTGACTCCACAAAGAGTGTTTAAATGATCGATAAAAAAGAGTTTTTATTACAATCAATCATTCGTGCGTACATTGAGCATATGGAGCCTATTGGTTCTACACAGCTTAAAAACATGTACGATATCGCGTATTCACCCGCTACGATTCGTGGCTACTTTAAAAAATTGGGTGATGATGGATATTTAGCACAAGAACACATTAGTAGTGGAAGAGTACCAACGATTGAAGCCTTAAAAGAGTATTGGTCTAGTAGATTGAACTTTGAATTAGATGAGATAGATTTTGAGATGATCACTAGAGTGTCTTCTCAAATTGGTGCGACGGTATTTATTAAACAAAACGATGAGACAACACTGCAAGAGATATTGAATATTGATGATCGATACATGATTTTAGAGTTTAATAACTTTTCAATCACCGTAAAGTTCTCAGCGCCCTTGTTTAAGTTCCTTCAAGATATGCGAGGTTTAGAGCTTGAAAATATTTTGGATGTCAGTAAACAAGTAGGTGCAGTGGAACTGTACAATGAATTGGGAAATAAGATCAGCAACAGTGCATACGAAGTGATAAATATGAAAAGTTTTTTACGTATGGCTGTGGAGTACGATATGAGGGAAGAGCTTATTCAAGATTTTTTACATGGGCAAATTTTAGAAAAACTGCAAAGTGGTATCTACTTTGAGCAGTTGTTACCTGTAGGGTACATGGGAGTTTGTCACGATTGTAAAATCAATGGAGTCAATATTAAGATGTTGGTTGTGGGTGAGTTGTCAAAAGATTATGATTATTTTTATAAAGGAGTTACACGTTGAGTGAAAAAGAGATAAATGAAGAAATGGTCCAAGAAGAGGCTGTTGAGCAAGAAGTGTTAATTGAAGAAGAAGAAGTGACACCAGCTGATGATGAGAAGTTTGCATCTTTAGATGAAGAGTTTAAAGTGATGATGGAAAATAAGGTTGCAGATGCTGAACAAAAAGCACAAGAATCTGAAGATAAATTTTTACGAACGCATGCGGATTTTGAGAATATCAAAAAGCGACTTGAAAAAGAAAAGTACTCAGCTATTGATTATGCAAGTGAAAAATTTGCAAAAGATCTATTGGCTCCAATTGATGCATTGCAAATGGCAATATTAAGTGCCAGTGCGGATATACCTGCTGATGATTTGGTACAAAAGCTAAAAGAGGGGATTGAATTAACATTGAAATCATTTAATACGGCTTTTGAAAAGCATGATATTACTGAAGTAGAATACGATGCGTTTAATCCTGAATATCACAACGCAGTGATGAAAGCAGACAGTGAAGACGTAGAATCAGGACAAATTGTCATGGTGATGCAAAAAGGGTATAAAATCAAAGAGCGACTTCTTAGAGAAGCGATGGTTTCTGTAGCAAACTAAGACATTGACCGCAATGTCAAAAAACTAGAATGAATTAATTTAAAAAACAAAATAAAAGGAAATAATATGAGTAAAGTAATAGGAATAGATTTAGGAACAACAAACTCTTGTGTAGCAGTATACGAAGGTGGAGAAGCAAAAATTATTGCAAATAAAGAGGGTAAAAATACAACACCTTCAATTGTGGCATTTACAGATAAAGGTGATGTACTTGTTGGTGATCCAGCAAAACGACAAGCGATCACCAATCCAGAAAAAACAATTTATTCTATCAAAAGAATTATGGGTCTTATGATGGATGAAGAGCATGCAAAAGATGCTATGGATAAAGTTGGATATAAAATTGTAAACAAAAACGGTGCAGCAGCAGTTGAAATTTCAGGAAAAGTATACACACCTCAAGAGATCTCTGCAAAAATTTTAGTGAAACTTAAAACAGATGCTGAAGCGTATTTAGGATCAACAGTTACCGATGCGGTTATTACTGTTCCTGCATACTTCAATGATGCACAACGAAAAGCAACTCAAGAAGCAGGAACCATTGCTGGTCTTAATGTACTTAGAATCATCAATGAGCCAACAGCAGCAGCACTGGCTTATGGACTTGATAAAAAAGGTGAAGAAAAAGTAGTTGTTTACGATCTTGGTGGAGGTACGTTTGATGTTACTGTACTTGAAATTGGTGATGGTACGTTTGAAGTACTTTCTACAGATGGTAATGCGTTCTTAGGTGGAGATGATTTTGATAATAGAATTATTGACTGGTTGGCTGAAGATTTTAAAGCGGAACATGGAATTGATTTACGTGATGATAAGATGGCACATCAACGTCTTAAAGATGAAGCTGAAAAAGCGAAAAAAGAGTTATCTGCAACTGCAGAAACAGAAGTTAACTTACCGTTTATCACTGCAGATGCTACAGGACCAAAACACCTTGTAAAATCTCTTACGCGAGCAAAATTTGAAGCGATGACGGAAGATTTAGTGGATGAAACATTGGATCACATTAAAGTGGCAATGAATGATGCAGGATTAGACAACAATGAGATCAATGAGATCATCATGGTTGGTGGATCGACAAGAATTCCAAAAGCACAAGAGATTGTAAAAGAGTATTTTGGTAAAGAGTTAAATAACTCTGTAAACCCTGATGAAGTGGTTGCTGCTGGTGCTGCTATTCAAGGTGGGGTTCTTAAAGGTGATGTTAAAGACGTACTTTTACTTGATGTTACACCACTATCACTTGGACTTGAAACTTTAGGTGGAGTATTAACAAAGTTGATTGAAAAAGGGACAACAATCCCTGTAAAAAAATCACAAGTATTTTCAACGGCTGAAGACAACCAACCTGCTGTATCAATTCACGTTGGACAAGGTGAGCGAGAATTTGCTAAAGATAACAAATCACTTGGTATGTTTGAACTTTCGGATATTCCAGCAGCTCCAAGAGGTGTGCCTCAAATTGAAGTAACATTTGATATCGATGCAAATGGTGTTTTAAATGTAAGTGCAAAAGATAAAGGAACAGGAAAAGAGAATAAGATTACAATCTCTGGTTCATCTGGACTTTCTGATGATGAGATCGAAAAAATGATCAATGAAGCAGAAGCAAATAAAGAAGCGGATGAGAAGAAAAAAGAGGTAATTGAAGTTCGAAATCAAGCAGAAGCAATGCTGCACACAACAAAGAAAACGTTAGAAGAAAATGAAGAAGTTGTAAATGAAGAAGAAAAAGCAGCTATCGTTGATGCAGCAGCAGATTTAGAAGAGATTCTAAAAGATGAAAATGCTACTAAAGAACAAATTGAAGAGAAATTAAAAACATTAACAGAAGTGAGCCATAAGCTTGCGGAAGCTATGTATAAAAAAGAGGGTGGGGATGCAAATGCAGCTCAACCAAACCAAGCAAAGAAAAAAGACGATGACGATGTTATCGATGCAGAAGTAGAGTAACCCTCTGCTTCATGCAAACAATTTTTTTACTTTTAATACTTTTTTTACTGTCAATATTTTCAGTACTGCTGTATTATAAAGTAAAAAAATCTAAACTTTCAAAGCTTCAAGCAGGTATCTGCCCTATTTGCGGTGCTAAACCCAAAGAATTTTATGATCAAGTTAATCAAAAAAAATTTACGGTACCGGTTATAAAAGCCAGATTGCTCAAAAATCATGGGTGCAGTGGCGCTCGAGATATTGAATATAAATGCACTCAATGCGAGATGATTGAAGTACACTCTGAAGCGAATGATGGGTGTGGAATCTAAATTAGATTACCAAAATTTATGTATTAAGTTAATGGAAGGGTTATGGTAAATTGTGCACCAGTGTATGAATCTTCTTCATAAGCATAGTGTGCATTTTTAACAATCAGTGTACCGTTCATATGTTTTGTGATCATCTCTTGACTCATGTATAAACCTATTCCTGTACCTTGTGCTTGGTGTTTGGTTGTGAAATAAGGCTCAAATACTTTGTTTATGATATTATCAGGTATCCCACCTGCATTGTCTTTTATCTCTACGATTGCGGTATTGTCTTTGGCATAGATGGTGATAAAAATTAATCTTTTTTGGTGCTTGGATTTTATTAATGCATCATGCGCATTGTTTAATATATTCATCATAACTTGAATAAACTCTGTGTCCAATCCATGCACTTCAACATCTTCAATATCTTCAATAATGATTATCTCTTTTGCAGTGAATTCTGATTTTAGAAGTTGTAAAGTTTTTCTATAGCTTTTCTCTATGTTAAAGATAACCTTATTTTTAGTGGGTTTAAAAAAGTTTCTAAAATCATCAATTGTTTGAGACAGATGTTGGGTTGTTTGCCCTATGCTATCCATATTGTTAATAAAATCCTGATCACTTAAAAGCCCAAGTTCTTTTTGCAGTTTTGAGCCACTTGAAAGTGCTGTTATGGCACTAAGGGGTTGTCTCCATTGGTGGGCAATATTTCCTAGCATCTCTCCCATGGAAGCCATTTTGGATTGTTGAATGAGCAGCTCTTCTTTTTCTTTTAAGTGTTGTTTTGCTAAAACTTCATTGGTGATATCCAATTTAATCGCAATAAATTCTATTATATTGCCATCGTCATCAAATACAGGAGTGATGGAAGCTTTTTCATAAGAGAGCTCATCAAATTTATTAATATTGACAAACTCTCCACTCCATTTTTTCCCTTGATGAATGGTATTTTTGAGTTCTGCATAAAATAGAT
>JAYEFX010000280.1:0-21539 GCA_034658775.1 Campylobacterota bacterium | reverse complement strand
GGTAGAGCATCTCATGGACATAGAATGGGTAGAAGAACTGGTTCTATTGGTAATGCAGAATGGCCAGGTCGAGTTCAGCCCGGTAAAAAAATGCCAGGTCACTATGGTAACACTTTAAACACAGTTAAAAATGATGTTGTATCATTTGATGCCCAAACAGGTATTTTAGTTGTTAAGGGTGCAGTTTCTGGACCAAATGGTGCTTTAGGTAGAGTAAGGATAGTTAAATGAGTATGAACGAAGTAAAAGCAGATCAATTACCAGAATCATTTCAAGGTATCAGTGATCACAATTTGTATTTGTATGTAAAATCTTACATGGCAAGTCAACGAGCGAATACTGCACGAGTTAAAAATAGATCAGCAGTAAGCGGTGGTGGTAAAAAACCAAAAGCTCAAAAAGGTTCTGGTGGAGCTAGATGGGGAACGATTAGATCTCCATTGTTTGTTGGTGGTGGACAAGTTTTTGGACCATCTAAAAGAAACTACAACCAAAAAATTAATAAAAAACAAAAAGTTTTAGCACTTAGATATGCAGTTAATGCACATGCAACGAACAATACTTTGTTTGTTACTGATAAAGTTTCAATTGAATCAGGAAAAACTAAAGACGCTGTTTCATATATTGCAAAGTTGAATCAAAGAGATACTTTAGTGATTGTTGATACAATAGATGAAAAAACATATTTAGCATTTAGAAACGTTAAAAATTGTTACATGATTGAAAAGCAAGAAGTAAACGCTTATGTTGTTTCTGCATACCGATCTGTATTAATTGAGCAATCAGTTCTAGATAGCTTAACAAAAGAAGGTTAATCATGGCAGATATTACTGATATTAAAGCAATTTTATATACTGAAAAGACTATTGCATTACAAGAAAATGGTATAATCGTTGTTCAAACAAGTCCAAGAATGACTAAAAACGGTTTAAAAGAAGTTTTTAAAGAGTACTTTGGTGTAACACCATCAAAAATCAATTCTTTGAGACAAAGTGGTAAAGTTAAAAGATTTAAAGGAAAAGTTGGTTCTAGACCAGATTTCAAGAAATTCTATGTAACTCTTCCAGAGGGCGCTGAAATAGCGAACCTTTCGGCTTAAGGAGATAGACGATGGCAATTAAAAAATTTAGACCTATAACTCCTGCAAGAAGATTCATGTCTGTAATGGATACAAGTGATATTACTTCTAAACCAACAGTTAGATCTTTGCTTACACGAATTAAAGCAACTGCAGGTAGAAATAATAACGGTAGAATTACTTCACGACATAAGCAAGCTGGTGCAAAAAAACTGTACAGAATCATTGATTTCAAAAGAAATAAATTTGGAGTACCAGGTGTTGTTTCAACAATTGAGTATGACCCATACCGAAACTGTAGAATTTGTTTAATCACGTATGCTGATGGAGATAAAAGATACATTCTTCAACCAAGTGGATTAGCTGTAGGTACTACAATTGAATCTAGAGAATCTGGACTTGATATCTTACCAGGTAATGCAATGAAATTGATCAATATCCCTGTGGGAACAATGGTTCATAATATTGAAATGAAACCAGGAAAAGGTGGACAAATCGCACGAAGTGCTGGTGGATACGCTCAAGTAATGGGACGAGAAGATAAATATGTAATCATGAGACTTCCAAGTGGCGAGATGAGAAAAATTCTTGGTGTTTGTATAGCTACAATTGGTATTGTTGGAAATGAAGATTTCTCTAACATGGTAGTTGGTAAAGCTGGACGACAAAGACATCTTGGTATTCGACCTCAAACTCGTGGTTCTGCAATGAACCCTATTGATCACCCGCATGGTGGTGGTGAAGGTAAAACGAACTCAGGAAGACATCCCGTTTCTCCATGGGGTATGCCAACTAAAGGTTATAAAACTAGAAAGAAAAAAGCTAGTGATAAACTAATCATTTCAAGAAAAAAGAAGTAAGGGTTAAGCATGGCTAGAAGTGTAAAAAAAGGTCCATTTGTTGATGGACATTTAATGAAAAAAGTTATGAAAGCACAAGAAAGTGGTGATAAAAAACCAATTAAAACTTGGTCAAGAAGATCTATGGTTCTTCCTGAAATGATCGGTTTGACTTTTACAGTGCACAATGGTAGAAACTTTGTACCAATTATGATTACAGAAAATCATATTGGTTATAAGTTAGGTGAATTTGCACCAACTCGTACGTTTAAAGGACATAAAGGTTCTGTACAAAGAAAGGTTGGATAATGGGTAAGGCTACATTAAAATTTATTAGAGTTGCTCCAATGAAAGCAAGATTGGTTGCTCGTGAAGTACAAGGTATGAATGCAGAAGTTGCAATTGCATCTTTACAATTCACACCAAACAAAGCAGCTGGAATTATTTCAAAAGTGATCGCATCAGCGGTTGCAAACTCAGGTTTAGAGCCAGATGAAGCGGTAATTACAAGTTGTAGAGTTGATAGAGGTCCTGTTCTTAAGAGATTTACTCCAAGAGCAAGAGGTAGTGCTTCACCGAAGCATAGACCAATGGCACATATCTATGTTGAAGTAGCAGCAATTGAAGGAGACAAATAATGGGTCAAAAAGTAAATCCTATAGGTCTTAGATTAGGGATCAATAGAAACTGGGAATCACGATGGTTTCCTCATTTTGATAAAATGCCAGCAAATGTTGCTGAAGATGATAAAATTAGAAAGTTCGTTAAAAAAGAGCTTTATTATGCAGGTATTGCACAAACAATAATTGAAAGAACAGCTAAAAAAGTTCGAATCACTATTGTTGCAGCTCGACCTGGTATCATCATTGGTAAAAAAGGTGCTGACGTTGAAAAACTAAAAGTATCATTAGCTAAGCTTGTTGGTAAAGAGATTGCTGTAAACATTAAAGAGGAAAGAAAACCTCAAATTAATGCTCAATTAGCAGCTGAAAATGTTGCGCAACAACTTGAACGACGGGTTGCATTTAGACGAGCGATGAAGCGAGTTATGCAAAACGCTATTAAAGGTGGAGCTAAAGGGATTAAAGTTGCTGTAGCTGGACGACTTGGTGGTGCAGAGATGGCACGAACTGAGTGGTACTTAGAGGGTAGAGTTCCTTTACATACTTTAAGAGCACGAATCGATTATGGTTTTGCTGAAGGTCATACTACGTATGGTTGTATTGGTATTAAAGTTTGGATCTTTAAAGGTGAAGTACTAGCTAAAGGTATTCAACCAGAAATTGATGATTCTGAAAAGAAACCAAAAAGAAGACCACAAAGAAGAGGTAAGTAATCATGTTAATGCCTAAAAGAACTAAATTCAGAAAAATGATGAAGGGTCGAAACAGAGGTAAAGCTCAAAGAGGTAATACTTTGGCTTATGGTGATATCGGACTTAAAGCGGTTGAGCACGGAAGAATTGATTCACGTCAAATTGAAGCTGCCAGAATTGCAATGACAAGACAAGTTAAACGACAAGCGAAAATCTGGATCTCTGTATTCCCAGATAAGCCACTTACTGCTAAACCATTAGAAACAAGAATGGGTAAAGGTAAAGGTGGAGTTGATAAATGGGTTATGAATATCAAGCCAGGTCGAATCTGTTTTGAGATGGCTGGAGTTGATGATACTCTTGCACGAGAAGCATTAACACTTGCAAAGCATAAACTACCATTTAAAACAAAAATTGTAACAAAAGATAGTGAAAATGAATTATATTGATATTAAAGATAAAAGCTTAACAGAGCTTACTGAATTATTAAAAGAGAAGAAGGTGTTGTTGTTTGAACTTAATGTTAAATTAAAGACTATGCAACAAACAAATACAAGTGAATTAAGAGCGGTTAAAAAAGATATTGCTCGAATTCAAACTGCAATTACTGCAGCTAAAGCATAAGGATCATACATTATGAGTACACATAAAAGAGAGATTCAAGGTGTTGTTGTAAAAGTTGCTGGTCAAAAAACAGCTTCTATTGTTGTTACTCGACAAGTTTTACATCCACGATACCACAAAACGGTAAAGAGATTTAAAAAATATTTAATCCATGATGAAAAATCTGAATTAAATGTTGGAGATACGGTAACAGCTATTGAGTGTCGACCATTGTCTAAAACTAAATCTTATAGATTAAATACAATTTTATCTAGAGGAGTTCAGTAATGATTCAAGGTTTTACACGACTAAAGGTTGCTGATAATACTGGTGCAAAAGAGATCATGTGTATCAAGGTTCTTGGTGGATCTAAGCGTAGATATGCTTCTGTTGGTGACGTTATTGTAGCTTCTGTAAAAAAAGCTATTCCAACTGCAAAAGTAAAAAAAGGTACAGTTGTAAAAGCTGTTGTTGTTCGAACACACAAAGAGATTCAAAGAGAAAATGGTTCTTTGATCCGATTTGATGACAATGCTGCAGTTATACTTGATACTAAAAAAGAGCCAATTGGAACAAGAATTTTTGGACCAGTTGCACGAGAAGTTAGATACGCAGGTTTTATGAAAATTGTTTCACTTGCTCCGGAGGTACTATAATATGTCTATTAAAATGAAAATCAAAAAAGGCGATACTGTAAAAATTATTGCTGGTGATGATAAAGGAAAAACAGGTGAAGTTTTATCTGTTGATCCAAAAGCTGGTAAAGTAATTGTTAAAGACTGCAAAGTTGCTAAAAAAACAGTTAAACCAGATCAAGATAAAAACCCAGAGGGTGGTTTTGTAAACAAAGAGATGCCAATTAACATCTCAAACGTAGCAAAAGTAGAGGAGGCTTAAGATGGCAGCTAGATTATTAGAAAGATATAAAAGTGAAATCAAGCCTGCATTAGAAGCTGAATTTCCACAAAACAAAATGTTAACTGCAAAACTTGAAAAGGTTGTTGTTAGTGTTGGTGCTGGTGAAGCGATGAAAGATACTAAGTTAATGCAAAACATGACCGATACAATCTCTTTAATTACGGGGCAAAAAGCGCTTCAAGTAATTGCTAAAAAATCAGTTGCTGGTTTTAAAGTAAGAGAAGGTTCTCCTGTTGGTGTTAAAGTTACTTTAAGAGGTGAACAAATGTACACTTTCTTAGACAAATTATGTTCAATTGCACTTCCTCGAGTAAAAGACTTTAGAGGTGTTAAAAGAAATGGTTTTGACGGTCGAGGTAACTACAGTTTTGGTTTAGACGAGCAATTGATGTTCCCAGAGGTTGAATATGATAATATCATTAAAACTCACGGTATGAATATCTCTATTGTTACAAGTACAGAAAGCGACACTGAAGCACTAAGATTATTAGAGCTTTGTGGTGTACCATTTGCAAAAGGAAGAGTGTAATGGCAAAGAAATCTATGATTGAAAAAGCAAAAAGAACTCCAAAATTTTCAAGCAGAGCGTACACTAGATGTAACGTGTGTGGACGACCACATTCTGTTTATAGAGATTTTGGTCTTTGTAGAATTTGTTTAAGAAAAATGGCTAACGAGGGATTACTCCCAGGTGTTAGAAAATCAAGTTGGTAGGAGAATAAGCCCATGATGAATGATATGATCGCAGACGCTTTGACTAGAATTAGAAATGCAGCAATGAGAAAACTCGATGTTGCAACTTTACTTCATTCAAACACTGTAGAAGGAGTTGTACGAGTTTTACAACAAAAAGAGTATGTTGAAAGTTATAAAGTTGTAGATGGTGAGAACAATAAAAAAACAATCACTGTTGTATTAAAATACGATGACAATGAAAATTCAGCAATAAACGAATTAACTAGAGTTTCTAAGCCAGGAAGAAGAGTATATAAAAATGCTTCTGAGTTAAAAACTTTTAAAAATGGATACGGTACTATTATTGTAACGACGAACAAAGGTGTGATTGCAAACGATGAAGCATTCGCATCAAAAGTTGGTGGTGAAGTACTGTGTACGGTTTGGTAAGGAGAGGTTAATGTCAAGAATTGGTAAAAAACCTATTGCTATTCCAAGCGGTATTGAAGTAAGCGTAGCAGGATCTGTTGTAACAGTAAAAAAAGGGAATAAATCTTCTTCAGTTGATACTCATAATAGAGTAGAGATTGAAGTAGCTGATGGATCTGTAGTGATGACTAAAATAGGTGACACTAAAGAATCATCTGCATTCTGGGGAACGTACCGAGCACTAGTATCGAATGCTATAGAAGGATTGGACAAAGGTTTTTCTAAATCTTTAGAGATCAATGGTGTTGGTTACAGAGCTGCTGTAAAAGGTAAAGTTTTAGAATTGCAACTTGGATATTCACATCCAATCAATTATGATATTCCTGAGGGATTAGAGATTGCTGTTGATAAAAATATTATTAATATTAAAGGTGCTGACAAACAACAAGTTGGTCAAAGCGCAGCAATTATTAGAGGCTACAGAAAACCAGAACCGTATAAAGGTAAAGGTGTGAAGTATACTGACGAGCATATCGTTAGAAAAGCCGGAAAAACAGCTAAGTAAGGTGTGAAGAATGAGTAGAGCAAAAGATTTAGCAAAAAAGATTTCTGTAAGAAATAAAAGAAAAAGAAGAGTAAGAGGTACCATTAATGGTACTGCACAGCTTCCAAGAGTAAGTGTATTCAAATCAAATAAATATTTGACGGCACAAGCAATTGATGATGTAGCTGGAGTTACAATGGCAAGTGTTGATAGTAAAGTATTAAAATTGGCTGTAAACAAAGAAAATGCTACAAAAATAGCAGAAGCTTTCGCAGCGAATTTAAAAGAAAAAAATATTGACGCAGTAGTTTTTGATAGAAACGGTTACTTGTATCATGGTGTTGTTGCAGCATTTGCTGACGCACTACGAAACAATGGAATCAAATTATAAGGTTGGATGATGGCAATTAATAGAGATGATTTCGAAGAAGCAATCGTAAATATTGGAAGAGTTACAAAAGTTGTAAAAGGTGGTCGAAGATTTAGATTTACAGCTTTAGTTGTTGTTGGTGATAAAAAAGGTACTATTGGATTTGGAACGGGTAAAGCAAAAGAGGTTCCTGATGCAATTAAAAAAGCACTTGATGATGCATTTAAATCACTTAATAAAGTGAATTTAAATGGTACAACAATTTGTCACGACATTGAGCACAAGTATAATGCTAGTAGAATTTTATTGAAACCAGCTAGTGAAGGTACAGGGCTTATTGCAGGGGGTGCTGCTAGACCAGTTCTAGAGCTTGCAGGAGTTAAAGATATTATTGCAAAATCTTTAGGTTCTAACAACCCTAATAACCTTGTTCAAGCTACTGTTGAAGCTTTAACAAAGATTAAAGGATAAGAGATGGCATTAGAAAACTTAAATCCTGCCCAAGGTAGTAGTAAAAATAGAAAACGAGTAGGTCGTGGTCAAGGCTCAGGAATGGGTAAGACTTCTACTCGAGGTCAAAAAGGTCAAAAATCAAGATCTGGTTATAAAATCAAAAGAGGTTTTGAAGGTGGTCAACAGCCAATTCACAGAAGACTTCCAAAAGTTGGTTTTACTTCTAGAGTTGAAAAACCATACACAATTAATGCTGATAAAGTAAAACAAGTTTCACAACTTGCTGAAATTACTATGGAAACAATTAAATCTGTTTACAAATTATCAAAAGAGGTTACACGAGTTAAATTGGTTGGTACAACTGCAAAAGATCTTGCGGCTAAAATCAAAGACGAAAACGTTACAACTTCTGGTAAATAGTAATGAATAAAGATCTGATTAATAAAATTTTAATTACTTTAGGTTTTATTTTAGCATACAGATTGTTAGCATATGTTCCTGTTCCAGGTGTAAATTTGGACGTGGTAAAAGAATTTTTTGATTCAAATGCTAACAATGCTTTAGGTCTTGTTAACATGTTCAGTGGTAATGCTGTAGAGAGACTATCAATAATCTCTCTTGGTATTATGCCATATATTACAGCTTCTATTATTATGGAGCTTCTTGCTGCTACATTCCCAGCTCTTGGTAAAATGAAAAAAGAGCGAGATGGTATGCAAAAATATATGCAAATTATTCGTTATGCAACTATTGGTATCACGGCTGTTCAAGCTGTAGGTGTATCAATGGGATTAAATTCTCTTACTGGAACAACAGGTCAAAGTGCTATTACTATTGATATGAATACGTTTATTGCCGTTTCTACAATATCGATGGTCACAGGGACAATGTTATTGATGTGGATTGGTGAACAAATCACACAAAAAGGTATTGGAAATGGTATCTCGTTGATTATCTTTGCAGGTATTGTTTCGGCAATCCCAAGTGCAATAGGTGGTACAATTGACTTAGTGAACAATGGACAAATGAATTTCTTAACGGTTATTGCAATTGTCGTTATTATATTAGCAACGGTTGGGGCTATTATCTATGTTGAACTTGGTGAACGAAGAGTTCCCGTATCGTATGCAAAAAAAGTTGTAATGCAAAATCAGCACAAAAGAATTATGAATTATATTCCTATAAAATTAAATCTTTCTGGAGTAATTCCAGCAATTTTTGCATCTGCAATTTTAATGTTTCCTGCTACAATATTGGGAAGCAGTACGAATGAATATATGATTATGATTTCGGATTTATTAAATCCAAGTTCATACGCATTTAATGTATTTATGTTTTTATTTGTTGTGTTTTTTGCGTATTTTTATGCATCAATTACATTTAATGCAAAAGATATTGCTGATAATTTAAAACGACAAGGTGGTTTCATTCCTGGTATTCGTGCTGGGGCTGGAACGGCTGAGTTTTTAAATGAAACGGCAAGTCGATTGACTCTATGGGGATCATTGTATCTTGGAGCAATTTCAACTGTACCTTGGCTTATTGTTAAAGCAATGGGCGTACCATTTTATTTTGGTGGTGTGGCTGTACTGATTGTTGTTCAAGTTGCTATTGATACCATGAGAAAAATAGAAGCAGCACAATATTCAAATAAATATGATACATTGAGTGCCGTAGGACTGTAAGAACTATGGCAATTCCTTTACGTAAACCTCAAGAAATTGAAAAAATTCGCACCGCAGGTAATGCGGTTGCGAAGACTTTAAATCACTTACAAAACAATGTTAAAGCTGGTATGTCCCTTTTAGAAGTAGATGTAATGGGTGAAAAATTCTTAAGGGATTTGGGTGCTCGACCATCATTTAAAGGTTTATACGGATTTAAACATGCTGTTTGTACTTCACTTAATGAAGTAATTATTCATGGCGTTCCAACTCAAACAATCTTACAAGAGGGTGATATTTTAGGTATTGACATCGGTAGTGAAATCGATGGATGGTACGGCGATGCCGCTATTACAATGCCAATAGGTAAGATATCTAAAGAGGATGAAGAACTTATTGCGTGCAGTAAGGATGCTTTGTATCATGCAATTGATATTATTAAACCTGGAATGCGATTCAAAGAACTATCTTTTGAATTAGAAAAATTTATTAAGGGGCGTGGTTTTGTTCCACTTGTTCGATTTTGTGGACATGGTATTGGAAAAAAACCACATGAAGATCCTGAGATTCCAAATTATTTGGATGCTCCAAACCCAAAAGCTGGACCAAAAATAAAAAATGGCATGGTATTTTGTTTGGAACCGATGATTTGTCAACAAGACGAAAATCCTCTTATCTGCGATAAAGACAAATGGAGTGTTACAAGTAAAGATGGTTTACGAACCAGTCACTACGAACATGAAATTGCCGTTATCAATGGTAAAGCGGAAATTTTAACGAAACTGTAATAGTAACAATAATAACCTGGAGAAAAAATGGCTAAAGACGATTTGATAATAATAGATGGAACGGTAGTAGAGGCATTACCTAATGCAACTTTTAGAGTTCAATTAGAAAATGGACATATTGTTTTGTGCCATATTTCTGGAAAAATGCGAATGCATTATATTAAAATTTTACCAAATGATAAAGTAAAAGTGGAGATCACTCCATACAGCTTAGATAAGGGTAGAATTACTCACCGATATAAATAGTTTTAAACTATTTATATCTTTATTCTCTATTTTGAAGTAAAGTTGTAACTTTACTAGAAGACACATCATGTGTTGGAACTTTTTTAAAATCCCCACTTAAATTTTTTAATTCATTATAATCAAAATCATTTATTTGATACCTATACCTATGAAGCTGTGTATTGCTTATAATGTTCGCGGCAAGTTACAAGCAATAGTAAGCTTCATGGGTATAGGTATGAACGAAGTTTATGAAACTCTTTGTATCGTTAACTCAATCTCTTTTTCAACCATGCTTTTTTGCTCAATCATGTAGTTTAAATGTTGCTTGAGTAACTCTCTGTCTTTATAGGAATCTACGATAAATTCATAAAGTTTTGGCCTATTTTTTTTCCAATTGTGTAATGTTGTTTTGTTGACCTCTAAATCTACTTCGAGTTTTCTAAAACTTGGTGCTGTCATCTTTTTCCCTTTTGGAATAATTTTCTATTAATATTTAGAGTATTGTACAAGTATTTGGAACAAATGTCAAGTAAAATTAATATTTCGTTCCAATTATTTGTACAAAACTGCTTAAAAGTAGTTTTTTTGTACAATGTTTCATGCAAAAAGAGAAAAAATTGACTTTATTACGACATTTTGAATTGTTAAAATCTTTGGGCTTTGAATATTGTAATGATCTTCATCTAAATAAAAAAGAGATTCAAGATGATTTGCCTAATACTCTTGATCAACTGGAACAAACCGTAAAGCACTGCAACTTGTGTCAATGCTCTAAAAGTAGATCAAATGTACTGTTTGGCAGTGGAGATGTAGATGCACAAGTGGTATTTTTAGGAGATTTTAATAGCTCATTTGAAGATCAAGAAGGAAACTACTATAAAGGTAAGGTTGGTGAATTGTTGGCCAGCATGATTGAAAACGTTTTACTTTTCCCAAAAGAGAGATTTTACATCACCAATATTTTAAAATGTTTACCACAAAATATTTACAGTGTACCTGAAGTAGATATTCAAACCTGTAAAGGCTATTTGCTAAAGCAGTTGGATATTATCAATCCAAAAATCATTGTGACTTTAGGGGAACACAGTTTTAATCACTTAAGCGAACAAAACATACAATGGAATAAGGTAAGAGGCAATATTATTAAGCATAAAAACTATACAATACTTCCTATGTTTCATCCAAGTATAATCTTGAGAAACCCAACATTGAAAAAAGATGCATATCATGATATGTTGAAATTAAAATCATTTATAAGTGAGAATCAAAGTGACTAAATATTTATTACCGTTTATTGTATTTTTAAGTTTTATAGGATGTACGGCTCAACAGCCAATTGAAAAACCAAAAATAAAAGAGTATAAAACTGCAAAGCCGATTGAAACTCCACAAATAATTGAGGAACCAATAATAGAAGAAACAATTGAGGCCATAGTTGAAGAGGAAGTGATTAACGATACTTTTAAAGTGGCTTTGATCTTTCCTTCGAAGTTTATGAGCAAATATGGAGTAGGTGCGTCAAAAGTTGTCTCTGCGTATCTTGTGCAGCAAAATATCAACATTGATATGCAAATATTTGATTGTTATGATCAAGATTATAATAATCTTGCAGCCGTATTCAATGAGATAAAAGAACAAAACATTAGCAATGTTATAGGACTGTTTACGTCTAATATGGTTAATCATCTTGCCACAATACAAGAGTTGGAAACATTAAATATCTACATACCAACCATAAATAAAAAAAGTACAAATATTGCTATGGATAATGTGGTTTTTGGTGGAATTGATTATGAACAACAAATCGATAAACTTTTGACATTAGGTAAGGGAAGTGTTGTTAATTTTCATTCAAAACGAGGTATTAGTAAAAAATTGACAACCATCTTGAATAATAAAAATGAAAGAGTTTCCAATAAGCCAATTGCTACAGATACGAATTACGGATCGGTGTTAAATAATTCTTTAAAATACAAAACCATGTTTTTAAACACTACTATGGTAAAAAGCTCCATACTTTTATCCCAAATTAGAGGTAAAGATCTTAGACCTTATCGTATTTTATCCACACAATTAAATTATAACCCATTAATCATCTCTTTGACACAAAGTAAAGATCGTTCAAAATTAATTTTTGCTAATTCCATTGGTGATATTGATCCTTTACTTGAACACAACATTACACTTCTTGGTGCAGATATACAATACGATTGGGTTAACTATTCTACACTTATTGGTGTAGATTATTTGTTGAAAAAAACTGTACGGGTTGTTGATCTGCTTAGCTATACTATTGATCAAGGACAAGTTCAGTACGATGTACACATTGTCAAAAATGAGGGATACCGATTTAAATCTTATTTACCAGTCGTTAATTAATATACCAAGCGAAACTTTATTTACTTTTTCATTATAATCAATTAAGCTTTCACCGTATCCATGAAAGTATTGAAAAATTATGTCAAAGTTTCTGTGCCATGATGGAAAAATTAACTCAACAATTGTATTCCCTTTATGCTTACTGTAGTGATGAAAATTGTTTTGATGAGTAAGGGATGCAATGTATCGATTGTATTTGTATTTGATAAATAATTTTTGCTTTCCAATGTATTTTTCTAAATCAGGGTTATCATCTCCCATGGTATCTGTAGGGGAGGTTTTCTTTTTTTCATCCCATCGATACCAAGCCATTGCACCCATTGTAAGATTGTCTTTTTTAAGATGGGTTTCTAAAGAAGTGTAATTCCAACTTCGTGAACGCTCTATATTCCCACCATTGCTTTGATGCGTTGCGCTTAGGCGTATCTTTTCTAAATTCCATCCAAAAATATCTTTATGCACATCCCAATCTAAAAATATCTCTGGGGTATGATTCATCTGTCTAAAGGGCCTAGAATCTTCTACATTAAATACTTGAAAAAAAGATGTTTGAGTGTATGCTGCATAGAGATTGGCACCGGTGTTAAGTAGGTTATGATACAAAGGGAGTTTAAAACTTAATTGAAATTTTGCTTCTGTTGATGTACGGCTATCGTTATGATCGTAATCATCATACGATACTGGATAAAAATAGTTTGCTCGATGGGGTAAAAGCCGTAAGATGTGTTCTTGGTTTTCAGCAGAAAAATCTAAAAATTCTGATTTTTCTGCTTTAAGTTCTAATGGATCTTTTTTGATGATCGTAAGTTTCTTACTTGGTTTTTCTTGAGGTGTTTTTTTGTTTAAAAATTGATCGCTTAGGTGATTTATATGCGACATTTTTTGCTTAAGTGTGAGTTGCGTATCGTTTAGTATATTTTGTATATCTATAAGCGTTGTTTGGGCGCATGCTTGAGTGAGAATAAATAAGTATAATAGTTGCTTTTTCATTTTGGAATTATAACTAAAAGAAGAAAAAAATAGCTTAAGTTAATTTTAGATATAATCGCGGAATATAATATTAATACTAGAAAATATCAAGGGAATAATTTGAGAACACATTATTGTACACACGTTACAGAAGAAAATATTGGACAAACAGTTAAAGTAGCTGGTTGGGTAAACAGTAGACGAGATCATGGTGGACTGATTTTTATTGATTTAAGAGATAAAGGTGGGTTGGTTCAATTGGTATGTGATCCAGCGGATAATGAAGAGGCTTGGAAAGTTGCGGACAGTGTTCGAGATGAGTTTGTAGTTATTGCCCAAGGTAAAGTAAGAGCTCGAGGTGAAGGTCTTGAAAATCCAAAACTTATCACGGGTAAGATTGAAATTGTTGTTGATAATCTCATTATTGAAAACAGATCAAAACCGATGCCATTTGAACTTGGAGATGAGAAAGTAAATGAAGAGATTCGCTTAAAGAACCGATTTTTAGAACTGCGAACATCTAAAAGCTATGAGATTTTTCAATTACGAAGTACGGCAAATATAGCCGTACGAAATACACTTAATGAACTTGGGTTTTTAGATGTTGAAACACCAATTTTAACAAAATCTACTCCAGAGGGTGCTAGAGATTATTTGGTTCCTTCACGAGTTCATGGTGGTGAGTTTTATGCATTGCCACAATCACCACAATTGTTTAAACAGTTATTGATGGTATCTGGATTTGATAAATATTTTCAAATTGCAAAATGTTTTAGAGATGAAGATTTACGAGCGGATAGACAACCTGAATTTACACAAATAGATGTAGAGATGAGTTTTTGTACTCAAGATGATGTGATTGAAGTAGCTGAAAAACTGATTCATGATACATTTAAAGCTTGTGGTAAAGATGTGCCAACAAAGTTTGCACGAATGACCTACAATGATGCTATGGAAACATACGGTTCAGATAAACCGGACATGCGTATTGATATGAAGCTTGTAGATGTGATTGATATCTTTGCAAACTCTACTAATGAGATTTTTTCAAGTATTGCAAAAGATAAAAAGAACAATAGAATTAAAGCGTTAAAATGTCCAAATGGAGATAATTTATTTTCAAAACGACAGATGAAAGGTTTTGAGGATTATGTGCGAAAATTTGGGGCTAAAGGTCTTGGATACTTTCAAATGAAAGAAGAGGGTCTTAAAGGTCCTTTAACAAAGTTTTTTAGTGAAGAGGATTTGGAAGCTATTGTCAAAACAACTGAACTTGAAGTTGGTGATGTTGTGTTCTTTGGTGCTGGAGATAAAAAAACAGTATGGGATTACATGGGTCGATTTAGATTGTTCTTAGCTGAACAAATGGACATTATTCCAAAAGATGCTTTTGAGTTCTTATGGGTTGTTGATTTTCCTATGTTTGAAACTGAAGAGGGTAAAATAAAAGCCTTGCATCATCCCTTTACTATGCCAAAATCATTGGAAAATATTGATGACTTAGAAGAGATTGAATCGATTGCTTACGATATTGTTCTAAATGGTACAGAGCTTGGTGGTGGATCAATTCGTATTCATAAGCAAGATATTCAAGATAAAGTATTTAAGCTTATGGGAATCTCAGATGAAGAAGCGCAAGAGAAATTTGGTTTCTTACTGAATGCTCTTGAGTTTGGTGCGCCACCACATGGTGGATTTGCTTTAGGGTTTGATCGATTGATTATGTTACTTGTAGGAACGTCATCAATTCGTGAAGTGATTGCCTTTCCTAAAACACAGCGAGCGCAGTGTCTGCTTACTCAAGCTCCAAGCAATGTGGATGAAGAGCAACTTAAAGAGCTTAGTATCCGAATTCGTAAAACCGTTACAGATGTCTAGTAGGTATACATAAGGTATAAAAAAAGGGTTCTGATTATCAGAACCCTTTTTTAATGATTACACTAAACAGACTATTCTTCGAGTATTCTATCTTGCATTTTTTCAATTGCTTTTTCTAATGGTTTGGTATCAAGACCAAATTTTTTCGCTTTTTGTATCGCTTTTTCAACATTTTCATCGCTTAAAGGATCTACAACACTACACGCAGTTTTGGCAACATTTAAAATCTGTGCTTCACGAAGTTTTGCATCGGGACAATTGTCTAAATCATCAACAAATTCAATCATGTTGATAAGGTTATCACTTAGTTTCCAATGTTTGAATATTGCTGCGGTAATTGCTGAAGTAGTCGTTCCAAAGAACTCTTTTTCAGCTGCAGCGATATCGCCACTAGCTTTAATGGCGGCATAGAATTCATCTGCTTTGCCTTGTTCGTTGGCTAGATCTGAAAGGATAAACTTACCTGTTTCTTGTAAAAACACGGGTAATAATAATTCCTCTTTTAAATCAAAATCTACTTTTGATATCCATTGATTGATAAGATTTGATGACATATTTGAAATACGCATAAAATCATCACTACCAATACCGTATGCTTTTAGGTTCGTATCCAATGCATTTTTAATAGCAGACCCAAATGCAATAGATAAAGTAAAATTAATTCCAAGAAGGTTTAAAGCACGACTGGGTGTTTCAACACTGCTTCTAAATCCAAACATTGCAGAGTTTGAGACCTTTAAAAGTGTTGATACAATCAGTGCATCTTTTTCTACAATTTGAAGTAAGCTTAGAGGTTCTTTATCGCTTGATCGCTTGAACTCTTCTAATTCAATGATTGTTTCTGGTAACGGGGGAAGAGAGTCAATCTTTTGTGAGAGAATATCTTGCATGTATCTTATCCTATTGTTGAGTTTTTAAGTAGTTATATAATAGAATAATTATACTTGTATATTACTAAAAACAAAGGTATAAATTGAATAAGATATTATTTATATTGCTATTTTACACGCAAATTATTGAAGCTAAAGTGTATTCGTATGTTACTGTATTGCCACAAAAGTATTTTTTAGAACAAATTGCGGGTGATAAAGTTTCAGTACGTGCATTGAAACCGATCAATCAACGATTGGATTCCTATAAATTATCAGCCAAACAAAGAAAAACATTTGAAAAATATACGGATGTGTATTTTATTTCAGGTTTGCAGTGGGAAAAAGATCACGAGATAAAAATTAAGCAAATTAATTCAGCATTAAACATCATTCCTATAAACTCTTTTGAAGACAATATTGATGGATCCAGATGGTTAAATCCTTTATACGTAAAAAAAGTCGCAGATACAATTTATGCCAAATTGATTGAATTGGATCCTAAAAATAAAATATTTTATAAATATAATTATGAAAGATTTTTAGATAAGCTTGATCAATTATACATTTTGATTAAACATCAATTGAGTGATAATAGAACAAATGGATTTTTTGTTTTTGATGATTCTTTTAATTATTTTAGTGAGCAGTTTACTTTACAGCCAAAGCGATTAAAACTTGATAAACCTTATTTAACAACGCAAGAGATTATTAAATTAAAAAAATACGTTAAAAAACACAATATAAAAACTATATTGATTCTTAATAGTCAATTTATACAAGAGGCCAAAGTTGTATCCAAGGCTTTAAATATTACTATTACAAATATTAATATATATAGCTACAATTGGATGTCAAATATATATAATTTAGTTAATAGCCTAACCAAATAATTTTAATACAAAAGAAGAGAATTTATGTTTATACCTACCACACAAAAAGAGTTAAATGATTTGGGATGGAAGCAACTGGATGTTATTTTAGTAAGTGGTGATACCTATATTGATAGTCCTTATAGTGGGATGGCTATAGTTGGTCAATTACTGCTTCAACAAGGGTATAAAGTAGGTATCATTGCTCAACCTAAATGTGACAGCGATAGTGACATCAAACGCTTAGGTGAACCTAAACTGTTTTGGGGTGTGAGTTCGGGTTTGGTGGACAGCATGGTGGCAAATTATACAGCACTGAAAAAATTTAGAAACAGCGATGATTTTACACCTGGGATGAAAAATGATCGACGACCAGATCGTGCTACATTGGTTTACAGCAATCTTATTCGACAATACTTTAAAGACACTGCTCCTATAGTCATTGGTGGTATTGAAGCCTCTCTAAGACGAACAGCGCATTTTGATTTTTGGAGCAATAAGGTACGTGGATCAATTTTGTTTGATGCAAAAGCAGATATTTTGGTGTACGGAATGGCAGAAAAATCTATTATTGAAGTTGCTGCTGCTTTACGAGACAATTTAAGTATTGAAAATATACGCGGTATTTGTTATATTTCTAAGATAAATAGAGATGAATATATTCAACTTCCAAGTTTAAAACTCTGTCAAGATAAAAATGATAAAAATAAATTTATCGATATGTTTCATCTGTTTTACGATAACAATGATCCGCTGACTGCGAATGGACTTTCTCAAGAACACAATGGGAGATTTTTGATTCAAAATCCACCGCAATTTTACATGCAAGAAGAAGAGATTGACAATGTATACAATCTGCCTTATGAAAGGGAAGTGCATCCGTATTATGAAGCGCAAGGTAAAGTTAAAGCGATGGAAACAATTCGTTTTTCAGTCACTACACATCATGGATGTTATGGGGAGTGTAACTTTTGTGCGATCTCAGTACATCAAGGTAGAACCATACGAAGTCGAAGTGAAGACTCTATTTTAAAAGAGGTTGAAACATTTACAAAAAATAAAAAATTTAAAGGGGTGATTTCGGATGTGGGTGGAGCAACTGCCAATATGTATGGATATGAGTGCGATAAGAAATTAAAAAAAGGAACCTGTGAGGATATTCGTTGTACGGGGCATCGTATGTTTAACCCCATGAAATTTACCAAACCAAAAGATAAAGAGTATAAAATCTGTCCTGTACTTAAACCCAATCATAAACGAAACATCACGTTACTGCAAAATATTCGAAAAATGGATGGGGTAAAAAAAGTATTTGTAAACTCTGGAATACGTTATGATTTGATCAATGATGATGAATATTATGGTAAAGAGTATCTTAAAGAGATTGTCAATCATCACGTTTCTGGACAGATGAAGATTGCACCGGAGCACTCTGAAAGCAAAGTGCTAAAATACATGGGGAAACCGGATAAAAAAGTTTTAACGGATTTCAAACAAAACTTTACGGATCTGAATAAACAAAGTGGAAAAAATCAATTTTTAACCTACTACATGATTGCTGCACATCCAGGAAGTACGCAAAAAGATATGGAGGATTTAAAATCGTTTGCCAATGCAGATTTGAAGCTTAATCCTGAACAAGTGCAGGTGTTTACCCCTACACCATCTACGTATTCTACTTTGATGTATTATACAGAACTTGACCCTTGGACACGTGAAAAAGTATTTGTGGAAAAAGACCCCATGAAAAAACAAAAACAAAAAGATGTAGTTACAGCAAAAGATGGTTATAATACGGTTAAAAAAATTTACAATAAACGAGCTAGACGATAAATGACGAATATTTTTAGATTAATTATTTTAACTTTTGTGCTATTAGGGTACCTGCATGCTGAGCCTTTGAAAAAAGTAACGCTTCAACTGTCTTGGTTTGATCAATTTCAGTTTGCTGGTTATTATATGGCTAAGGAGAAAGGGTTTTACAAACAATTTGGCTTGGACGTGCAGATATTACCGTTCCAATTTGGTTTGGATATCCCTGATGATGTAAGTAAGCAAAAAACTGATTTCGCTATAGGAAGAGAAACATTGGTGTTGGATCAAATTCAAAAAAAGAATTTGATCACATTGTATGCTTTATTTCAATCCTCTCCTTTGGTACTACTTGCTACTAAAGAGTCTAAAATCAACAATATAGAAGAGTTTAGAGGCAAGACAATCATGTCTACAATTGCGGATGCTTCAGAGGTGTCTTTAAAAGCGATGATCAGTTCCCATCAAGTCAATACACGTGATCTGAATTTTATAGATCACACGCACAATATCAATGATCTAATAGATAAAAATACAGATGTTATGTCCGCTTATCTCTCAAAAGCACCGTACGTCCTAGAAAAACAAAATATAGCGTATACTGTGTTTGATCCCAAAGAGTTTGGTTTTGATATGTACAGCGATTTCTTATTTACGAGTGATGAGTTGATTCAACGTGATCCAGAACTGGTTAATGCTTTTAGAGAAGCTTCACTGTTGGGGTGGGTGTATGCTTACGATAATATAGAACAAAGTATTGAGCATATATTGGAAAAATACAATAAACAAAATCTAAGCAAAGATGAGTTGCGGTATGAAGCAAAAGCACTTAAAAAACTCTCCTATTTCAATACCAATCAGTTGGGAAAAATAAAAAAAAGTAAATTTAAAAGAATTATTGATATTTACAATGTCATGGGATTATCTACGCATAAAGTTGATGTACGTAAATTTATATTTAAACTTAGTGAAGAGAAAATTGTATTTACAAAAGAGGAGGAACGCTATCTTGCAAATAATCCTAAAGTGAGTATTGCTATGATGAATAATTTCAAACCTTTTTCTTTTGTTCAAGATGGGATACATCAAGGATTAAGTTTGGATATTTTAGAAGAGATATCCAATAAAAGTGGTTTAGTATTTGATATTCAAAAGGGCAGTTGGTCACAGGGGTTATCTATGTTTAAACAGCGTAAGGTAGATATGATCAGCGGGATATCGCATACACAAAAACGTGAAGCTTTTACACTGTTTACTCAAGCGTTTTATAAAATTCCTACGTATGTTTTTGGATTAAAAACAGATCTTTTTTATACAAAAGAAAATGCTCTAGAGAATAAACGTGTGGGTATTAGTAAAAATATCTTTTATAAAGATGATTTGAGCGACATGGGTATTAGAGTTGTTGAATATGCAAACAGTAAAGGCAAAGCTAAAGCATTGGCTCTAGGTGAGATTGATTATTTTTTAGCTTCTTATACCTCTGGACTCAATGCTATTAATTCTCAATTTTTAACCAATATCAAACCTTTGAAAGAGTTTCAACAAATCAAAAAAGAAGATTTGCGATTTGGCGTGAACAAAGATAAATATCTTCTACAAAGTATTATCCAAAAATCATTAAATTCAATATCTGTCAATGATTATACTAAGCTTGCACACAAGTGGGTGGTTGATTTAGATGAACAAAAAGGTATTGAGTTGCAAAATGTACTTCGCTTGAACAGTGAAGAGGAAAAATATTTACAAACCAGTCCGGTTATTAAAATGTGTAACAATCCAAACTGGAAACCCATTGAGTTTTTGCAAGAGGGTAAAATGGACGGTATTGTTATGGATACTTTAAGTATTTTAGAAAAGAGATTAAATGTTAAATTTGAACATGTTCCAACGAAGAACTGGACGCAAGCACAACAGTTTTTAAAAGAGAAAAAATGTGATATATTGCCAGCAGCCATTAAAACTTCAAAAAGAGAAAAATATGCAAAGTTTACACAAGCGTATTTACATTATAAGCTGGCCATTATTACACGTGATGATAAGCCTTTTGTTGATAATATTGATGAAATTGTGGATAAATCAATTGCACGAAAAAAAGGTTCAGGACTTATTACAAAATTGAAAAACGTATATCCAAATATAAATATCGTACAAACTAAAGATTATTTGGATTCGTTTAAAAAGGTATCTACGGGTCAAGCATACTGTACAATTGCTACGTTACCCGTTGCATCATACAACATCAATGCATTTGCCCTGAATAATCTTCACGTTGCAGGGTATACCGATATGACATACTCTTTAAGCATAGCCGTACGTGATGATAAGCCATTATTGTTAGAAGTTTTAAACAAGGGATTAAAAAGCATAACTGCAATACAGCATCGGTCTATTAATAATAAATGGGCAAATGTAGAGATTAAACAAAGTTTTAATACGACTTATTTTATGTATGCTTTAGGTCTCGTTTTTATTGTTTTGGTTTTTTTAATGTACAGACAATGGTTGCTAAAAAAACAAAATATTACCTTAAGCGCAATGGTAGAGGAAAAAACTAAAGAGTTGCAAATTATAAACAGTGAATTGGAAATAAAAATTGATAAAGCAGTAAAGCAAAACAGTCAAAAAGATAGATTGCTGTACGAACAATCAAACATGGCTGCAATGGGAGAGATGATTGGTAATATTGCGCATCAATGGCGTCAACCATTATCCGTGATCTCATCATCTGCTACAGGGATGCAGATGCAAAAAGAGTGGGGATTATCCACGAAAGAAAGTGAAGATGTGTTTTTGAATTCGATTAATGAATCGGCTCAACATCTGTCTAAAACCATTGATGATTTTAGATATTTT